>NZ_RZSC01000005.1:0-45363 GCF_003998155.1 Mesorhizobium sp. M1E.F.Ca.ET.063.01.1.1 | reverse complement strand
ACGACGCCACGAAGACGTTGCTATATTTCACGTTGGGCCAGTGAGGAAATCGATCTTCTTTATGGAAGGCATTTACGCAATGGATGCATTCCCATGCACATCGCCGTTCTGTTTAGCAGCTGCCGTTGACCGGCGGGCCAGCCCCGTTGGGCGTTCTGGTGTCTGACAGTCGAGCGTCAGGCCGGACAATGAGATACATCGATAAGAGCTGAACAAGGATGAGGGGATGACGTGCTTGCGACGGAGGAAACAGTCAAGCAGGTGGGGCGAGAAGGCCAGTTCTTGCGGATTTCAACTTTGCGTGACGACAGCTCATCGGAGTCAAGGTGACACACGCCGGCAGCGGGTGTCCGGGCGGTTTCCAGCCGCACAATCGCGAGACCGCTGGCGCGAACAAAGCTCGGCTGTACTCGGCACGCGAAGAGAGCCTGCCAAGCCGTCGGAGCCCGGCCTTCCGGTGCGACGCAAGCCGCAGACTAGACCGCCCTCTTGTTACCCCAAAGCAGAACGTGCAGCTGCGGCAACACGCGGGCTTCGAACCACCTGTCGCTGGTCACCCTTTCGACAAGCCATTCCATTCGCATCATTATTCCGTCCAAGTCGACAGAGGCGTCTTCACTGCCGGGGCGCGGCGGCGTGTGATTGCCGGGTTGCAGATAGATCGGAAGGTGCGGATATCGCGCCGCGACTTCTTTGGCGTAGGCATAGTCACTCTCGTCGAAAACGACGAGCTTGAGCACGATTTGCGGCTTCTCTTGCGCCGCTTCGAGGCACGCCTCAAACGCAGCCCAACGGGTCGTCATTTCGCTGGACGGCGGCTTTGGGCTAAGGGTCAGCACGTCAAGATCCGCAAACCACTCCCTCACCACGGAACCCTGCGTTTCCAGTGCAAAACGATAGCCCTCGCGATGGCCTCGTTCTATGAGGGGACCGAACGGCTGAATGGCCGGGTTGCCGCCTGACAAGGAGACCATAACCGGCCTGCCGCCGGAAAGCGCATGGACGGTTTGCCACACGGCATCGATCGGCATCGGTAGCCATTCATGGCGATACTGATTGTCCACCGCGTGAAGGCTGTCGCACCATGAACAGCGATAATCACATCCGCCGGTTCTGATGAACACCGTCGGCAAGCCGATGAGCACGCCCTCGCCCTGGATCGTCGGCCCGAATATCTCGCTCACACGGATTACGGGATGCATGTCGGTCACGGACGGTATTCCGCCCAAGTTTTCGGTGTTTCGCTAACGCGCACGGCCGCGGTCTGCGGCAGACGTGCCTTGCACCATTCATAGAAATGTCTGGCCAGGCATTCCGCCGTGACCTTCTCATGTCCCAGCACGTCGTTGAGGTGCCGATGGTCGAAGCTCTCGTCAATGTAGCGTTTGAGCGGCGCCAGATCGTGATAGTCGCGCACGAAGCCGTGGGCGTCCAGTTCCTTGGCCGACAGCTCCACTACGACGACATAGTTATGCCCGTGCAGGCGCGCACATTGATGGTTGGGAGGCAAGGAGGTGAGCTGATGCGAGGCCGAGAAGTGGAATTCCTTGCTGATGTGGAACATTACGCGCGCCTCCTGCGCAGCGCCTCGAGCCAGAAATCGGCGTCCTCGTAGTCGGTGGGATCAGCGTGCCCGGCGAGATGGAACGCTTCGCGCCGCTCGACGCAGGTCCCGCATCGTCCGCAGTGACGCACGCCGCCCTTGTAACAGGACCAGGTCTCGGCAAACGGGGTGCCGTATCTTGCGCCATCCGCAACAATGTCAGCTTTTCCGAGATTCACATACGGTGCATAGAGGCGTATCTGCGCATAGCCGTCGAGCGCGCGGTCTTGCATTGTCTGGAAAGCTTCAATGAAGGCCGGACGGCAATCGGGATAGATGAAGTGGTCCCCACCATGCATGGCCGCCGCCACCGCTTCGGCGTTGTGGGCGGCGGCGAGACCGAAGGCGATTGCCAACATGATGGCATTGCGGTTCGGCACCACCGTAATCTTCATCGTGTCTTCGGCGTAGTGGCCGTCCGGCACGTCGACACTGTCGGTCAGCGCTGAGCCGGAAAGGCCACGGCCGATTTCGCCGATGTCGATGATCTGGTGCGGGACCTTCAGTCGCTGCGCGCAAAGAGCGGCGAAGCCCAATTCCTTCCTGTGCCGTTGGCCATAGTCGAAAGATAGAAGGCCGGTGAGTTCGTGCTCCGCTGCCACCATGTGAGCAAGGGAAACGGAGTCCAATCCGCCAGAGCAGACGGCGAGAGTCTTCATCATTGGTATCCTTGTTTTGACCGGGTAAGGCTGCGACCGGAGATTTCTCTGCGCCCCCACTACTCCAGCGACTCAATTTTGTGAACCGGGAGAATTTCCGCACAGCCCGATTGGAGCGAGCATGGGTCGCAAGGAGCGATCTTGCCGGTGATCTCGAAAACCTGATCTCCTCCGGCACGCAGGCCAAGGACCCGATCCGCCTCTCGACCGAATCCGCCAAAGCTGACCGCGCGCATTTCCTCAACTTGTTGCGGGAAAACGAATACGCCCGCACCAATGCCGCAGCGGAACTCGACCGTGCCAAGCGACTGCTTTCGGCTTCTGCAGCGCCCGCGAAAACTGTTGAAGAAAAGACTTTCGCCCTCCACAACATTGAGCTCCAGGGCGAGATCCTGGCCCGGCGAAAAATCGCCGAATGAAACCAGCAACTCTTCGACATCAACCTGCGCCTCAAGGAGCTCACGGCCACTTTGCATGAGCTCGAGAACGAGCGGGATCTGACTCATATTCGAGCCCCAGTACTCTTGAGCAATTCTCAGGCCTCACTTCCGGCAGCTACGTACAGGCCGGGCAAAACGTCGGTTGGGTTTCGCCGGTACCGAACTGGTGGTGGAAATCTACGTTCCCCCCAAAGACATCGCTTTTGTGCACCCGGGCCAGTCGGTGCATATCCAAATCGATGCCTACAAACTACAATCAATGGGGTGTCACTGACGCCAAGGTGCTCAACGTGGCGCAGGACTCCATTCTCCACGGCGGGAGCCCTTCTTCAAGGTCCCCCTTGCGCTGTCTCGCAACCAACTCGTCCTTAAGAACGGGGGCATCGCTCACCTGAAGAAAGGCATTACCGTTTGGGCACGCTTTCTCGTTGCAGGCCGCACTTTGCTGCAACTCCTCTATGATAAAGTCGACGATTAGCTCAATCCGCTCTACGCGGGCGACTAATCTTCAATTTCCAGACAGTCAGCGAGCCGCCATGTCAAGCAAGGTCAGCAAGTTTAAGCAGCGCGATATCACCGATTGCGGGGCGACCAGTCTTGCTTGTGTCGCTGCCTTCTATGGCCACAAGCTGCTTTTGTCGCGCATTCGCCAGCATGCCTCGACCGACCACTCTGGCACCACTGTGCTCGGTCTCTTGGAAGCTGAAGAAGGCTTGGTTTCTTAGCCAAGGGCGTGAGGGGTGGCTTCGACCGCCTCGACAAAATCCCCAAGCCCGCTATCGCGCACGTCGTCATCAAATTTGCGTTTGGACTTGGCGTCATACAGTGCCGCTGGATAGAGCCCGCCGCCCTGATCTCCGGCGGGTCTAATCAGAGCCCCCAGCTCCGCTGATGAGCCAGGCGCGGGTGCCTCGGGGCTTCCTAGCCTGCACAGCCTTCATGGGACATGGTCAGGATACCTGTTAGATGAACTCCGATTAGTCTGGACATTCTGCGCGTTCGGATACGCGGCAACGTGAACTTTCCACCCTGCACGCATCCCGACTCGCCCCCTCAGTCACCGGTATGTTTCGTGATCCACTCGCGATAATACGACACGCGCGTATACACACCGTATGTCCTTCCGCAACCGGCCCCACTCGAGACAATTCCAACCAAGATAGGGTTTTTGCCATGGGCTTTGGTCAGAGGACCTCCACTGTCCCCTTGGCAAGGATCGGTCCCGCCGCTTTCGGTTCCGGCGCACATCATCCCAGGAAAGATCTCCTCCCCATATTTGCGGCTGCACGTTTTGTTGTCGACGTATGGGACCTTGCCCTCTCGGAGCTCTTCTGATTCCTCTCCACCATGTCGTGTAACTCCCTTACCCGTCACGGTAAGGAGCTCGCCATTAGGAATGTCCATCCGGGGGGTAGCAAGGGGAATGGCCACTGCGGGTAGCGTACTGCGCACCCGCACGAGCGCCAGATCATGTTTGAATGTCTTCGCGACATATTCTTCGTGAACAATAAAGTCCGTTACATCTAACGAAACGCCATTCTTCACAAAGGCCTCGACCTTGGTTGCACCCGCTAAACAGTGTGCCGCTGTGAGGATCCATTGGTCTCCGATCACCACTCCACCGCATAGATAAGATTTATCCTCTCTGACAATTTTATCCTCTGTGACAATATTGAGTTCGACGTACCAAGGATGCTCTTTAGACGTGGTCCGCTTGCCGCGGACGATATCGAGCCCGCCTTGTACAGAAGTTTGAGCATGGGCGTGTTTTCCACCAAAAAGGGCTGCGAGCGCGCAGAGGGCATGACGACGGGTGATGGGGGGCATCGGTTTCCTCGTACTATTTGCATTACATCGTGCGGCCGTGTGCCGTTGGCGCGCCACCCTGCCTGCCCACCCATTAGCTGGCAACCCTCGTCTCGGATGTGATTCAGAATGCCGCAGGCAAACATGCTTTGTCCTCGATAGGACGCTCTGGTTGCCGTGGGCGGACGACTTCTTCGGAAAGCGCGACGACGGCACGGGGTCCGTTATAGGCAGGCTCTCCATGCTGATGCAGCTCGAGACCCTCAGGGTTACTCGCCGCGCCGATGGCTCTCATGGCCAAGGCCGACGGCTCACGAAAATATGTCGGGGCCGCGGTGATCGGTCTGAACCGCGCCATGAAGGAACGGCTCTACGAGCGCGTCGCCGGATGCCCGGCCGGGCGCGCAAAGGAATTCCGATCAAGAAGCCGAACGCGCAGTGGATCAAGCCCGGCCTGGTCGGCCACATCAGCTTCCTGAAAGGCGAGGGCGGGCTGCGCCATGCCACTCTGACCGATGTTCGAGAGGACTAGTCGGCCCCGCAGATCGGTTCACCGGAAGGCATCCGAGCTGGCGCTCGGCGTTTTTTTAGCGCTTTGGCTGTTCGGGGTCGTCTGAGACAAACGACCCCGATGACCACGTCCATAACAGCTTCCAAGAGCGGCTTGCTGTCTTCGTCGCGGGCTTCAACGGTAAGGCGGCGGCAAATGACGGTGGGGGTGACTTCCCGCGCATAGTCTGTCAGCGCGGCGAAAGCCTCGAGCCTGACGGAATCCATGCCGCCGGCTAACCATGTCCCTTCAGTGTCGGAAAAGAGCCGATCATTGTTGCGTACGTCAAAATAATTAAGGGAAAGGGCGGCCATGTGATCTCCTATGGGCTCACTGCTGTCGAGGGTCCCTACAGCCTTCAGCGGAGTGGACTGCTACCGATAAGCCTTTCGTACTCGGCTTCCGGTGGGCCATAGCTGCCATCGGCCAGTTTGATCAGTCCTTCCCAATCACGGATGACGATCTTGCCGCACGTGGCGCGGATCAAGCCATTGCCTTCCAGGACCTCGATGGCGACGGTTACGCCCGGCCGCCTCACGCCGAGCATGATCGACAGGAATTCGCGCGTGAGTTTCAGCTCGGGGCCAGCGCGATCCTCACACAACAGCAGCCATCGGACGAGACGGCTTTCGAGCCCCTGGCGGGCGTTCGCGTGAGAGCGGTGTAGCTGGTCTGCACCATCAGGCATTGCACGAAGCGCAGAAGAAACAGCCGCAGGGTGGGACTTTGCTCGAGTGCCTCATGAAAGGGGGCTATCGGAATGCGCATCGCCTCTCCGGCGAGCTGGACGACGCAATCATGCGGCGCCAGATTGTCGCCGAGGACGACAACCGTTCCTGTCATGCCTTTGTGGCCCAGAATGCCGGCTTCGGCATCCCGGCCGGGCGCCATTTTGGCGATGATAGAGCCGAAGCCCTCCTCTATGAAGTACACGAAGTTGATCGGCCTGCCTTGCTGTTCAAGGCGATCGCTCAGTGCCAGTTCGACGTGCTCCAGATCCGGCGAGAGCAGGGACCCATCCTGCTGGTCGAGCAGGCCAAGAAGTCTGTTTCTGTATGGGGAATTTGCGGAGTGCGGCACTGCAACCGTCGCGGCAGGAATGTCATCGGGACTGAAATGGGCGAGGGCTGCAGTATCGCGGTCGGCGACCAAGCACCGGCCTAGTGTTTACGCCTGACACAAGAGTCCGGCCCCCACAACCGTTTCGGAATGAGCAGCAGCGCTGCCGCTGCTCCTCCAATCACACAACGGATTCACGATGCGGCAACTCGAGCCATGATTTCGGATCGAATGGTCGATGCGGTGTATAGCGAGGCATCCAGCGGCAAATCCCCAAATGCCAGTTGACACAGAAGATAATTAGCACCTGCCTCTTCCAGCTGATCAAGGAGAGCTTTTCGGACAGAAGCTGCCGTTCCCACGACGCACAATTCACTTTCAATTGCTGCATCGAAGTTCAAAGGCAAGTTTGGTGGAGTGGGAATGGCATTTAGTTCGTATAGAAATTTGAAGCTCTTGAGCCATCGTTCATAGGCAGGTGCTGCGAGCAAATACGCATCTGTTTCAGAACGCCCTATCACCACCATTCGGAGCAATCCAAGAAATGGCGCTTGGTGGCCAATGTCAGCATCGTGAATTCGGGCGGCGCGGAACGCGTCGGTAACGCTGCGAACAGAAGTGGAAGGTCCGACGCAGGCGATGTTTGCCCCATTCGCGGCGGCCCAGCTAGCCGGCTCGGGTCGATTGGTGGCGATCCATGTCGGCGGCTGGGGATATTGGTGAGGTCTCAACGTCAGCGGAACGTCTTTCAACTCAAAGTGGCGGCCCTCATAAGAAAGCGTCCCGCCTTTCATCGCATTGATGAGAATCTCGCTGGCCTCCGTGTACTGTTCTGGTGCTGCTTCTACAGCAACCCCGAAGTATCCCAATTCAGTCGGAGCAGAGCCGCGCCCTATGCCGAGTTCAAGCCTGCCGCCGCTCAACTGATCAAGCATGCAGATCTCCTCGAAGGCACGCAGCGGATGATAGAGCGCAAGTAGCATTACCATGGGACCAACACGAAGACTGCGGGTTCGCTGGGCGACGCTCGCTAAGAACAAATTCGGTGATGGACCTCTGCCATGTGGCGTACAGTGGTGCTCTGCGAGATGATACGCATAAAAGCCATAGCCATCGCACGCTTCTGCTAGGCTCAGCCGATCTGCATATTGTTGGGCGATGTCATCGCCGTTTTCGTCCAGATGATCGAAGATGCCGAAGGTTAGGCCCGAAGCGAAAATTTTCGTCAATTAATTATTCTCCAAATTACCTATGATTTATCCACTATTGGAAACATCATAACTTATAACACATCGACACTTATTACTTAATACATTTCCAATGCAATGTGAATTGACTTCATGCTTGCGCACACCGCGATTCCTCTTAAAGTTCATACAGACGTGTTTGGCGGCAGCAAGGAATTTGTCCATCTGCTCTGTGCTACCAATGCTGACGCGAATGCAGTTCTTCAAATCTATGTCAGGAAAGCTGGCGATGAGGATCTTCTGCTCTTTCAACGCGGCTTGCCAGCATGAGCCCTCCTGTCCCGCCGGCACACGGGCCAGCAAAAAGTTTGCGTGGGAGGGTGTTACGGAAAAGCCAAGTTGCAACAGCGCCAGGGTCACTCGCTGTCGTTCATGCTTGATGTGCCTGTGGTTCTCTTCGTAGGCGTGGCGATGCGCAAGAATGCTTTTCCCGACCGCCTGCCCGATCACGTTCATGTTGAAGACATTCTGGATGTTGCGCAGCCTGCCAATGATTTCTGGGTGACCGAAACCGAAGCCGACTCGCACGCCAGCGGCAGCATAGCTCTTTGAAAAAGTCCTCAAGATCAAAAGATTCGGATGTCTATTGACGAGGCGCAGGGCATGGTCGGGTGCGAAGTCAACGTAGGCCTCATCCAAGACGATCAAGCGATCTGCTTGCTCCACAAGGCGTTCGATTTCGGCCACCGGCACGAATGTTCCGGTCGGATTGTTCGGATTAGCCAACAGAATGAACTTCGCGTCTTTTGCGGGGCCGGACAGAAGTTTTTCTATCGGCAGGGGATGAGCTTCGCTCGATGCGATTTCGAGAAACTCGGCACCCTGTAACATGGCAAGTTTACGGTTGAACGAAAATCCGGGCGACAGCATCGCCACTGTATCTCCTGGGGCGAGGAAAGCTCTGTAGATGAGTCCGAGCAGTTCCGACGAACCGTTGCCGGCAATCACCTGATCTTTGGAAAATCCGTAAGCGTCGGAGGCAGCTGCCCTTAAGCTGAGATTGTCGTCTTCCGGATAAAGATAATGGTGTTCGATCGCAGCAATTGCACTTTGCATTACGCTCTTCGGCAACGGAAACGGGTTCTCGTTCGTATTTAGCTTAACGTAATTTGCATCCGTCGCTGGTCCGTTGGACGAGAGAGCATCTAATTTGCTGGCCACCGGCGAGAAGAGCGAAAGCACGGTCTTCAGTTTTGCATCGCACATGTTCTTCTCCGTTTTTCAGTCCCGCAGGGCATGTGACATGAGGCAATCGTTGATCGTGACTTGATCGACGTTCGGCTATGTCAGCGCTGCCTTCCCACCTTGGTGGGATCGCCGACCACGGTTTGGATTTGACACCGGGAAGCTGTCGAGAACCTGATGACGACCCAACGTGTGGCCGACGGCCGATTCGGCGCAACAGACGGTGTTTCAACATCGCATCGTCGTCAAAGCCGCATGCAGGGCCAGCACGACAGCCCGCCTCCAGCGCCCGCAGAAATAGGTGGAAACCGAGGTCTTGCCGAACCTCAGTTGCTCTGCCACCTCGCCCACCGGACTGCCCTGTTTACGGGTCAGGCGCAGGATCGTCCGGGTATCTTTGACGCTCGTTCGTCTTGCTTGCTTCCGTCTTGGCATGGGCTCTCTCGGTTCGCTGATGAGAGAGCCAAATACCGGCTCATCTGAGCATGAGACGCGGGCCTGACGATATGGAGCGTCTCTGGTGGCGCGCGTAGCCAAGAGGGTTCGCCTCGCTGGCGGGGCATGCAAGACGGCGCACCTCCTTGGCTATCCTGTCCCATCGTCTCAACGACTTCGCAGAGGTTGATATTCTGCAGTGACTTTCGTCTCGCTGCTGCACGGCATTGACGCTGGGAGCCATGCTCGCGTGGCGCAATTGTGCTGAAGAACGGTGCCCACGGCAACGTTTCTTAACCCGCCCCAGGTCCTGGCGTTTGGCTAATTTCCGACATTCGTGTCCGGCTTCGGACAAAGGCCGGGTTTGCCGAACGGAGTCCCACCCAATTTCCAGTGCTGCTTGAGCAATAATATCGACCGGCATTACTGCACAACACGAAAGTTGCTGCAAAAACCGAAGTGAACCCAAGGCATGGGGTCAATTGGCATGGCGCTTGCGACTCGGTCGCTAGAACGCAGTCAAAACCACGGTTGGAGACCATGCCTACCTCTCAAAGCTCGATAAAGCACGCGAGCAAACATTCCCCGTCCCCGCGGAAAACTGGAAGCTCGTCGCCGTTAAACGTCCCTGCTCGGGGGCGGTCTTGCACAAGACTGGTCCGAGGCAACCACGCCAGGGCGAAAGGCTGCCGGAACTGTCCACCGAAGTCGATGCCGCTTCAGTTTAACCGAAAAATGCACCGTACCACTTTGGCCTGGGAGCAAATCAATGACCGATAGAAAGAACGTTCCTCTCGTGACCTTTCGCACGCGTGTTCGCGATGAGTCGATCGGGGGGCCAAATCCTTATCGGTGGGAGAACAAGACCTCCGACGATTATTTCGGGGGCAAGCGCGTTATCCTGTTCTCGCTGCCTGGCGCCTTCACCCCGACCTGCTCGACCTTCCAACTGCCCGATTTCGAAAAACTCTATGATCAATTTCTGGAACTGCGAATTGACGCGATCTACTGCGTCTCAGTCAACGATGCTTTCGTCATGAATGCGTGGGGAAAGTCCTTGGGGCTGCAGAAGATCGAGCTGATCCCAGACGGGTCGGGCGAGTTCACGCGCAAGATGGGCATGCTGGTCGCGAAGGACAATCTGGGCTTTGGCATGCGCTCCTGGCGATACGCCGCTCTGATCGACGATGGCGTGGTGGAGCAGTGGTTCGAGGAGGAAGGCTTCTGTGACAACTGCGAGACGGACCCCTATGGCGTTTCATCCCCGCAAAACGTTCTCGACAAACTGAAGGCGGCGGCATGACCCAGAAGTGGCAAGTCTCACACAACCCCAGCACACACTAGAGCCTCCTCGGCAGATTACCGGTTCAACATGCATCTCTCAGCAAGCCTGCTTCAACGCCAGAAGCAACGTATGGTCTTATCGCCTCAAGCCATTGAAGCTATTCGCTTGCTGCGATTGACGCATACTGAACTCCATCAGCTCGTGGAGCAGGCACTCGAGAAGAACCCCGTTTTGAAGCCTGACCCGTTTGACGACGTTTCGCCGCTGTCAGGGGTGGATCAGCGGAGCAGTCAAAGCAGAAGCGAAATCGGCGAATCGCCCATTGGCGGGCCGTCTGGCGGGCGCGGGCAATGGAAGTCGCAACGCAGTAGCGGCAACGATCGACCTGCCGTCGAGGAGTTTACCGCCCACACCGAAACATTGCACGACCATGTCGCCCGCCAGGTCGCCCTCACCCCGTTCACCCCGCAGGAGCGGCTGATTGCCGGACAGCTCGCCGCCCATCTGGAGGACACTGGCTATCTTCAGGTAAACCTTTTCGATCTGGCCGGGAGGTTAAACGTTCGGCAAGCTGATGTGGAACGGGTCATCGGAATCTTGCAGCAATTTGATCCGCCGGGGATTTTTGCGCGAACTCTCAGCGAATGCCTGGAGATTCAGCTGCGCCAGCAAGACCGGTTCGACCCGGCTATGGCAGCTTTGGTCGCCAATCTCGAGATGCTTGCACGGGGGGATTTTCAGGGATTGAAGCAGCGTTGCGGAGTCGACGAGGAGGATCTCCTCGACATGAGGAACGAAATCCGCGCGCTCGATCCCAAGCCTGGAGACCGGTTCCAGTCCGGGACGCCGGAAACCATCGTACCGGACGTCTGGGTAATGCCCAAGTCCGAAGGTGGATGGCGGGTGGAGCTTGATCCGGCCACGCTGCCCAAAGTGTTGATCAACCACACCTATGTCGCCGAAATCTCGCAGCTGACCAATCAAAATCCGGAAGGCAAAGCGTTTCTCGACCATTGCCAGGAAAAAGGGAACTGGCTGATCAGCTGTCTCGAGCAGCGCGCTAAGACGATCCTTAAGGTTGCGACCGAAATCGTGCGCCAGCAGGATGCCTTTTTTACACACGGCGTCGCCCATCTGCGGCCTCTCTGTCTCAAAAATGTCGCTGACGGGATCAAAATGCACCAGTCGACGGTAAGCCGGGTGGCTTCGAACAGGTACATGTTAACTCCGCGCGGGGTGTTCGAGCTGAAGTATTTTTTCACAGCGACAATCGCATCCTGCGAGGGCGGCGACGCGCACTCCGCCAAATCTGTCCGCCATCGGATCAAGGCAATCATCGCCGAAGAATCGCTCGACAAGGTACTTTCCGACGAAGACATCGTTGCTCAGCTCAAGCAGACCGGCATCAATGTCGCTCGCCGTACCGTCACCAAATATCGCGAGGCGATGAACATCCCTTCCTCCATACTACGGCGCCGTGATAAGCGGTTGTCCGCAGCTGCGATCAAGCGAAGTGACTAACCGGCATTCCTGGTCGGCGAGAGGCGACTCTCAACTTCCTCCGGGCCGAAGCAGCTTTCGAAGTCATGGCATTCCCGACAACTGGGTGCAGTGCATGACGAAAAGCCTTCGGCCTCACACAGCTTGCGGTAAAAGTACTTTTTCCATTTCATGTTTTCTGTGTTGCCTGCCGCCAGCGCGGGAAAATGTCTGGCAAGCAGGCGGCTGAGCTCAGCGCGATTTGAGAGGCCAAGATCCCGCCAAAGATGGTCCGTGCGCATCGCACGCCGGGCGATGATCTTGGCCAAGCGGGCGCTCGCCGGGTCGCCCGGCGCAGCATGCGCTAGCAGCAGCCGGCGCAGCAGCTCCTCTTCCAGTTCCGGCTCGGGCTCGCTCAACTCCTCCAAAGCGAATACGCTGCTGGAGGTAGACGGGAAAGTTGCGGCCAAGACATCACGCAATTCGACAGACGAAAGGCCTGTCCCCTCCGTCGCCAACACCTCGCCCGCCTGGACCTCCTCAAGCGAACGCGAAAGCACGCAGGGCAGCACATGCTGATCGAAGCTCCTCCCTAGCTCGGACCCACGCCATTGCGCGCGTGGATAGGCAGCCATCATCGTAACGGCCGGCTTCAGCTTCCGGCATGACAAAGCGCCTTGTTGACCGCAGGGATGATCTTGTCGCCCCAGAGCTCGATCTGGCGCAGCATCGTCTTTTGGTCGAAGTCGCCCAATTGAGTCTGAACTGCGATCTGGTCCGGTTTCAAGACATCGATCTCTTCCAGCAGGCGATCAATCACGCGATTTACGCTGCCAATCGGCAAATTTTTGCGCATGGTCTCGAAGGACAGATCCTGCTGGGTCGGTGTCTCCTGCAGCAGGTAGCCATCGTGGCTCTGTTGGCGGCGCTGATGCAGGGCTTCAGAAAGCCGGCGCTGGAAGCGGGCATTGTCGAGATAGCTGTTGATCTCCAACTCGTCGTGGCTGGCATAGCAGCAGCGCAGCAGCGATATCTTGACGTCGGTGACGTTCTTTTCCTCGGATGCCGCCGCCCTCTCGACTGATTCACGCAGTGTGGTCAAAGTCTCTAAGCCGTCGTGGAAGGCTGTGACAAAAAAATTGTGCCCCTCGCGGTAGGCCCGAGCCATCCGTGCGGCTCCGCCAGCGATCCAGATAGGCGGCGTCGGCTGCTGGACTGTGCGGACCGAAATCGCTGTTGGGGGGATCTTCTCATACTGGCCGTCGTGTTCGAAGACGTTTTGGTTGAGGCCCTTGAGAATGATGTCCAGGTATTCCGAAAAGACGGCCGGCGCCTCATCGATGTCCACGCCGAACCGTTCGAACTCGAACTGCTGGTATCCCAAGCCTACGCCGAGCTCGAGACGGCCGTTCGCAACGATGTCGGCGAAGCCGATCTCGGACAGCAGGCGCTGCGGTTGGTAAAGCGGCAGCACGCAGACGGCAGTGCCCAGGCGAATCGTGCTTGTCAAGCCGGCGCAGTGCGCCACCATCATCAGCGGGGATGGTATGAGGCTGTAATTGTTGAAGTGGTGCTCAGCAAACCACGCGGTGTTGAACCCAGCCTGCTCCGAAGCGACGGCCTGTTCGATGGAGTTGCGGATGACGCTTTCTGAGGATTGGTGATAGCCACGCTGGGCGGCCAGAATGAAAGTGGCAAATTCCATGATTTCTCCTCGTTATAGACACGTCAGCCGACCGGGAATGTGCTCGGCATGCGCATGCTTGGATCTCAAGCACCTCGGGTGCGTCGTGGAGCCGAGGCTTCATAATGCTCGGCCGGTCGCCCTGCGAATGCCTGGCAATTAACCTGCGGCCTCCGCAAAACATTCGTCATAGAGTTCGCTGGCGTTTCCCGCATCACCGAACGAGGTCCAGCCGCCGTCCACGTAGAGGATCGAGCCGTTGATGTATGAGGCGTCAGACGAAGCAAGGAAGAACGATGCATCTGCGACGTCTTCTGGCCGTCCCATCCTGCCCATGGGGATGCGTCGTCCGATTGCTGCCAGGTCGATGCGGCCGGCTTTGGCCAACTGAGCAAGTGCGGGCGTGCGGATGTGGCCAGGAGCGACGGTGGCTGTCCGAATTCCGACCGGGCCGAGTTCGGCCGCCATGCAACGGGTCAGCATATCCATCCCCGCCTTGGAGGCGCCGTAGGCATGGCGCGGCGCGAACGGCAGAAAGCTGTCGATCGACCCGAGATTGAGGATCACGCCGCCCGGGCGCATAGCCTTGATCGCTTCGCGCGCGCAGGTGAAGGCGCCGGTAAGGTTGACATCCAGGACGTGTTCGAGCTGTTTCGACAGTTGCTCGATCGCAGGCACAATCCTGTCGGCGGTATCAGCACTATTGACCAGAACATCGATATACCCGAAGCGTCGCCTCAGCTCTTCGAACATCGACACCACATCGCTCTCGACGGCCACGTCCAGCGATTTCGCCAGATGCTTGCCGGGGAGCGATGTAGCCAGCTCTGCCGCTGCAGTGCCATCTTTATCAGCAATCACGACGGTGTCGCCGTTCGCGGCAAAGCGGCGAGCGACGGCCGCGCCAATGCTTTTTGCGCCACCGGTGACGAGCACGATTCGCGCATCTGTGCATTCGGCCGGACAGGAGAGCTCGGCTTGGAGCGCACTATCCACCGGCGGGTGAGCATCCCCCGGCTGGTTGAATGACATCCAGCCTCCGTCGACTGCCAGCACCGAGCCGGTGATGTAGCGCGCCTGCGTGCTGCTCAGAAAACGCACGACCCTGGCGATCTCGTCGGGGCGAGCCAAGCGCCCCATCGGCACGCGGCGGCGTATCGCCGCGAGGTCCATTTTGCCAGCGCGTGCCAGTTCTGTGACCATTGGGGTGCGGACGGAGCCCGGCGCCACCGCCGTGACGCGGATTCCTCGCATAGCCCACTCGCACGCAAGGGACTTTGTCAACGAGATCACGCCAGCTTTCGAGGCTGCGTAGGCGTTGCGCCTGGGATTGCCGACCACGCCCGCCATCGAAGCCACATTGACGATCGCACCGCCCGGCCTCATGCGCCGCGCCGCTTCCCGGGCCATAACGAATGGCCCAATAAGGTTCACTGTCACGCCGCGTCGGAAGGTATCGACAGCGGTGTCGATGATCCTATCCATCGTGGGTCCAACCGCCGCATTGTTGATGAGGACATCGATTTGCGCGAACCGTGCTTCGACCTGGCCGAAAAGTGAGAGCATGTCCTTCTCTCGCGACACATCGCACTCCAGACCGACGTGCGGCGACCCGAGATCCCGAGCCAGTTCAACCACACCACTGCCCGGAAGGTCCACCGCAACTACAGTGTCTCCGTCCGCGGCAAGGATATCGACCAGGGCACGGCCGATCCCGCCCGCGGCGCCTGTGATGATTACGGTGCGTGCTGCCAGTTTCACGAGAGCTTCTCCACGATGACCGCTTGTGATCTCAGCCCATCGACCTTGGGCGGAATGAAGGGTCGAGCCAAATCGTTGCAGTGACCGCCAGTTGCGGCCCCACACAGATCTCAATCCCGCAAGGCGCTCATCCTCCATTTCTACCCACTTATGCAGCTCCCAGTTGGGGACCCTCGACGCCATCTTGGTCGGTGGGGATGTGACGCTTGAGCAGCTGGTAGATGGGATCGTCTGGATGTGGTGCTCCAATCGGCTGTCGCCGGCCGAACCTATCTGCCTCAAGAATCGCTGGCGGGATTTGCTCCTCAACCCAATCGTAGACGACTGTCCGTTCCGCAATTCGCCACTCGTCCTGCCTCTTCTGAAACAGATCGCAGTAACGGCCGCAAAGCAGCGTCTGACGTATTTCTTGGTCTGTATCCGGTCCGCGTTGCAGCGCGGTGAAATAGCTCTCGACCGCGGCCTCTGCTGAACTGATGAAGTCGATCAGGCTGTTCGTGATTTGATGGATGTTACGCTGCCCCGGCAGACCGAGAGCAAATTGGATGAAGTCCTCTGCCGGTCCGCAATAGGGACCGTGCCTGTCATACGCTTCGGGCCAGTATGCGCTACGCAGCGCCGCCTCATCGGCGCGGTCTATCCCGCGGCAGTACCGATACAGGCAGTTGCGGATCGCCTCTCGGTCACGCAGTTCGGTAATTTTCGCGTGGTCGACAGGTTCTGTCGCGAATTGTATGATTGTTTTGTCCTTCCCGACGCCAGTCTGCACTTTGCGTGTGTCTCTCTCTACAATTGAGTTAGCGGGGGGCTCGTCAACTTCCAGAGCTTGTTCGGGGCAGGCTCTTACCCCTTGTGAGGCAAGCAGTTGCTCCCCATCGGCAACATCAATATCACCGGGCAAGATGTAGCCGTCGTCATCAAGCTTGAAGACTCTCGGCGCCCGCGCCAAGCAGCGCGCATGACCCTGGCATCTGGCTTTGTGTACGATGACACGCATAGCGAACTCCAATGTCGTTGGCGGAAACTTCAGGACCAGTCCAGGATCAGATTCTCGATCCCGAACACATGGCCGCCGAAGGTGATGGGTTCAGTCCCTGTCTTGATCCGAAAGGCTGGGATGCGCGCCAGCCACTCCTCCAGGCCAATGACAATCTCCCGCCGGGCAAGGTGTGAGCCAAGACAACGATGGGGACCATAGCCAAAGGCAGCGTGCCGGTTGTCCTCGCGCGCCAGATCGATCTCATTCGGGTATTCGAATTCCGCCGGGTCACGATTGGCAATCATCGTGGCACAGGAAACATAGTCTCCCTTGCGGATCGGCGCGCCTTTGAAGTCGACATCCTTCGTTGCCACTCGGATCATCTGAATGGTCGAATAGGCGCGCAGCAATTCTTCCGCGGCGACGGCAATCCGGTCCGGTTCGCTTCGTAGCAATTCCTGATCTTTGGGGTTGCGCGCGAGATGGGCCAAGTCGAAGCATATGGCTGCTGAGACCGTGTCGAGCCCCGCGACGAACACAAGCACGCCGATGCCACGGACTTCTTCGTCACTGAGCAGACGGCCCTCGACCTTTGCCTTCACGATGAAGGTCATGAAATCATCGACCGGCTCCTTGCGGCGCTCGGTGGCAAGTTCGTCGATGAAGGCCACGATCGTCCGGGCTGCGGGTGGTCGTTGCTCCTTATCGCCGTGGAGCAGATCTCTAGCCCAGCCGACAAATGTTTCTAGTCCGTCGTCCGAAAGCCCAATAAAGCGAAGGAAGATATTGACCGCGAACGGAACTGCAAAATCCTTCATGATGTCGCAGCTCGTGCCTGATGCGGCGATCCTGTCGATCAGCTTGATCGCTCGTTCCCGGACAGCCGGCTCCAATGCCATTACCCGCTTTGGCGAAAGCAGCGGATTGAGCAGTGAGCGAAAAACACCGTGGAATGGCGGATCGAGCTCAAGCGGGATCATCGGCCAGCTCTCGCCGAGCACAGAGGCGAAGATGCTGCGATGGCTGGAAAACGTTTCGGTGTCCTGCAGCACCCGGCGCTGGTCGCTCGCGCGAGTGATGACCCAGGTACCCCGACCGTCGCGCGTGTTGCTGGTTGAATAAAAGATCGGAGGCCCGGCATGAACGCAAGCAACCGCTGCATGCGGATCCCCGTTGGCCGTCGGCAACATGCCGGGCGACGTAAACAGGCTGAAGTCCCTCACCATTTCGGGCGGGACATGATCTGGAACCGGCCGCGATTTAACCGCGCCAGAATCGAGAGACCGTTCATGAGATGCTGTCGGCATTTGCATGCAATCGTTGGTGCAAGCTCCGTGCCGAATTCGTCTTTCGATAATCCTTGCCGTTTGCTGGGCAACAGGTGGCGCCTGTGCTGACTTACTGGTCGGGATTGCAACATTCTTGTCCAGCGTCGGACACAGAATGTAGAAAGCTAGACACCGACTTGGAGCAACTCAATTGGTGGGATCGCTAGCCGATCATGTGCCCGGGGAGCATCCAGTTCGAAAGGTTGCGCTAAGCGGTTTGGTGACTTGGCCGAGGTCACCCAGGTGGAAATGACCAACACTTGTTCGTGAGCCTAGTGGCGCTCCCCTCGATGATGTCTGGCGGGGTGGTTAGCCGCCTCCGTGGGACAAGGTCAGTCTACAAGAATGGGCTATAGCCTCTCCTCGCCTGCCTCATTGGCCCTCCTTCAGAGCCGGCCACACGAGCTTTCGTCTTTCAGCACGGCGTTTTCTCGCCAGCTACCAGAGCCACACCGATGCCGTTAATGAGCGTCCAGTCGAGGGGTTGTGTGGCCCTGTCCATCTTGCCCAGCACCTTGGCTTCGCATTTGCCGGTGCGGCGGAAAGCCTTCAAGACGCAGTTCTTGACCTTCTCCAGATCAGCCTCGGACGGATATCGGCAAGGGTTCAGCTCGTCCTTTTGAACTTGCGCATCTTCGTGTTGGCGAACCCCAGGCCGCCCGACATATTTGCGGCCTATCCGGCACCTCAACTTCGAACAACCTTGCGGCAAGCTCTTGGGATAGCCCACGCTCGTGCCTCCACCACCCGCTCAGCAGAGCCAGATTTGTCGTTGATGGCACGGTACTTGCGCAGTCATTCGCAGACGCGTCACGGACCGAGAGTGTCGTCCCATGAATTCAATCACCAAAAAGGCCGCCCGACGTTGCTGGGACCGCCTGCAATTACCTTATCCCAGAATTGGGAGCAACGGCTTCAAAAGGGATAACTCATCACCTCAATTCTGTCGATCGCGCGGCCATCGAACCGCAGCCATCGATCAGACTTCCGCCTCGTTGCACTCATTGCGACCGCCTTGGTGCTTGCGACGACCGCTCAATTCTGGCTGCCAGGATAACCGCATATGGCGACGGAACTTCCTGCTTCAAAGCAATATAGAGATCGTCGATCATCCCCCCATCAAGGCCTCGATCGAGGACACCGCGTTCGGCTTGCTTGGTTCGCAGTGAACAGGCCGCACTTCGACGGATGCGATCGATGCGACCGCGCCGAGAACTCTCCCGCATTGTCGACGGTTGTGTCCGTCGGCCCTCCGATGAGGCCTCGGATGCGTGGGCGCCGAGGCCTCGACTGAGGCCGACTGGCCGCCGCCGGAAGGTCTAGCGGCTTTGATCCCCGGCGATATAGCCACCCCTGCTGCAACAGCTCCTAGCTGGAGAACTCATTCATGACCGAATCGGCGACAGATTTAGTGGACGCGGCTCTGTTCGACCGAGATCGGCTTGACCCAGAAAGTCCCTATCAACGGTCTGGCCCCGCATGGGGTGCGATCATTTCGCTTTCCTTCGGCACCTTCGGGCTTGTGACGGCAGAGTTTCTGCCCGCCAGCGTTCTGACACCGCTCGCGCATGATCTCGGTATCAGCACGGGCACGGCTGGACAGGCGCTAACAGCGACCGCAATCGTCGCGGCGATCTCGGCACCGACAATGGCCATCGTGACAAAGCGTCTGGACCGCAGGGTCGTCATCTGGGCGATGACGCTGCTGCTGATCCTGTCGAACGTTCTGGCGGAGGTTGCGGGGTCGCTGCCGGTGTTGCTGGCGGCACGCGTCGTCCTCGGCATATCGCTCGGTGGTTTTTGGTCAATTTCGGCAGCGTTGGCAATGCGGCTGGTTCCAAGTCACCTCATGCCGCGCGCCATGTCGATCATCCTCACCGGCGTTTCTGTCGCCTCCGTCTGCGCGGCTCCAATCGGCGCTTATGTCGGTGACATTTGGGGATGGCGAGCCTCGTTCAAGGTCGCCGCAATCGTGAGTGCCGTTGCGCTGCTCGTGCAACTCGTAACCATTCCGCCACTGCCTCCGATCGAAGTGCGCAGATTCCGCAGTCCGCTGGATGTCGCGAAGAATCCGACGATGAAGGTTGCGGTCCTAGTCGTGCTATTGGTCGCTTCCGGCCATTTTGCCAGCTTCGCCTACATCCGCGACTTTCTCGAGAGCGTTCCTCCGCTCGACAAGAAGTCGATCCCGCTCGTGTTCCTTGCTTCTGGCACGGCCGGCGTCTTCGGCAATTTAGCGGGCGCATTCCTCACCAAACACAGTCTCAAGGCAGTCGCGGCCCTGCCGCCCCTGCTCATTGCCGTAGCCGCTGTCTCGCTCCTGACTATGGGAGCATCGGCCTTGACCTCGGCAATTGCAGTTGCCGTATGGGGCTTTGCTTTTGGCGCGGTCCCGGTCGGATTGCAGACCTGGATGGTGCTGCGCGCCGCTCCGAAACAGGCCGAGAGCGCTGGTGTACTGATGGTCATAGCCTTCCAAGTGGCGATCGCAGCCGGCACAACTTTCGGTGGCCTATTGGTGGATCACACGGGCATTGCCAGTGTCTTTCTCTACAGCGCGGTTGCCACGTTCCTCGCTGTCTTGACAGTATTTCTGCTCGGCCCGAACCGCAACAGCTGACCGCCTGGTGGGGAGTGACGACGGTCGGTGGCGTTAACGCTATTGTCACCTCTGAGCTCGGCCAAAGGCCGCGGCTTCGTCGTAACCATGCCTTCGATGGGGCAGCGCCAAATTGCTACCTGCTCATCGCGTTATGACAATACAGCGCGCTTATTGCGTCATCGTGTTCCCGATCTCGGCTTCAATGCCCGGCTACTCGCTGCGGAGGCAGATGGGCGCCGGCGTCCCACCGACAACGATCGGTCTTTCTCATGTAGCTGTTCTCATGTAGCTGTCGGGGAAACGCGGCAGGTTTTCCGCCAGAACCCGCCAGTCGTCGCGCTCGCGTTCGCCTTCCTTGCGCGCACCGAACAACTGGATGATCATCTTGCCGTCGGACCCATATGCTTCGAGCGAGGTGACGTGACTGTCATTGGTCGGCTTGCGCACGGCCCAAACCTCACGGATTTGGTGGCTCCTGAGATGCAGCCGGAAGGTTTCGTCCAGCACATAGATGCACGGCCCGATCTGCTTGACCGACTTGATTAAGCCGGAATGGGTCTGGATAGAGCCTCGGTTGCCGACGAAGCACATGATCGGCAATTCGTCTTCGGCCGCACGCTGGAGCACGGCGCCAACTGCAGCATTGTCGAGCAGCCAAGCGTAATCCTGGCCTACCATGCGCAAAGCCTGGCAGCGGCTGAGCTTGAGCGTCTTCAGAAGGTTGACGTCAGTCAGCCGGCTCCAGTGCTCGCGTAGGTCGTCCACCGTGCCGGCCCGGTCCGCAGTCCTCGCGCCCAGGTCGGCTACTCTCGCCTTAAGCGACATGGTCGGCTCCTGGTTGGCGGATACGAGCTCGGCCACCAGCTTTCGATAGGCATGAAGGTTGGAGACCGGCCTGAGATGCACCTTATGCACTGCTGCGCCGGCGGCGTCGAAGAATTGCAAACTGCGCTGGATTCCGCCGCGATGGCGCCTTTCAACAGCGAAACCATACCTCCAAGCCTGCGGGAAGACGCGAAGGTCGAATTCGTCACCAAGGACCATGGCGTGATTGTTGCCGGTTATCACTTTGTTGAAGACGCCAATCTTTTCGTGCACGGCACCTTGATTGCGGGTCAGCGCCGTCACTTCGCCCACGAATTCGAGGCCCGTCAGCAGGTGATTGACGCGCGGGTCGATGCGTGCCGCGCCGAAACCGCAATGGGCCGCGACCAGTTCCGCTTCCGAAATGCCCAATTGGGCGGCGAAATCACGCGCGGGAATGCTCGGACAGACTTCCCACGCACGCCGGATTTCGTTGGGCGACCGCTTCTTGCGCTGATCCATGTTTTTAACCCCGCCCCGTTCTTCTTTTGACGATCGGTCGAAAAAAGGGCCTCAGGGGTGTGCACGGCGGACGCGATTGATCGTCAGGCACACGCCAGTCGAATCCTGTCTCCGGGCGGTCAGCGGCCAATCGCCGGTAGAGAGCGATTGTTGGGTGGTCGGCGCCAATCGGCCGATCGAGCATTCGGGTTCCACCGGCGGTGCTGCTTTCCCACACAAGGCGGGTCTGAGGGAGGAGCGACATATTGCTTCCTTCGTTCTTCGATTGCGAGGGCAACCCAAAGGTGAATCGGCCGGCAATTTTGCCGCCGCAACGAAGGCTCTCAAAAGTCGTGCCAGTTGCTCCGCGGCAAGCTCTGAACATCTTTGGCTCTGTTCATTGCTTTACGCGTGAGTGCATCGCGAACTCAGGCGCCCCTCCTGTGACGCGGACGCGACAAACCCGACAGTAAGTGTCGGTTGTCGGACGTCTCCCCAGCAATCGAGCATAGAGACGTCGGGATGTCCTACCGTTTTTACACACGTCTTCCCTTTGGCACGGTTCATGCGAGATGATCCGCGAAAACGTCACGGACCGAGGAGAAATCGAGCCATGATTACGCTCACCGACAACGCTGTTGCCGCCATCAAGGCCGCTCTTTACCGCGCCAGCGAGCCGGCGGAAGGATTTCGCATCATGGTCCATGCCGGCGGCTGCGCCGGCTTCCAATACTCAATGGGCCTGGAGAGCGTCTCACATGAGGGCGATACGATCATCGAGCGAGATGGGCTCAAGGTGTTCATGGATAGAGGCTCCCAACCCCATGCCGCCGGCATGACCGTCGACTTCGTCACAGGGCTCGAAACATCCGGCTTTGTTTTCGATAACCCCAATGCGCAGGAGAAGTGCAGCTGCGGCAAGTCCTGCAAATGATTGCAGGGGAACAGGCTATGTTCGACTATAGCGACGCCAAGGAATACTGCGTCAAACCGGTAACCCCCGGCGCTCTGGAACCAGCCGACACGCACTGTCGGCCCGGAACAATTGCGTTCGGTGATGTGCCAAATCGCGATCATCGATCGTTGCCGTGGGCAAGCAAACAACATTGCCCGAAACAGCTGAATTCCCGGCGGATGCCGCCACCAAATGGCAATGTCGGCAGCGACCGGTCAGCCAAGCCATCGCTCGCCCGGCCGCCCACCTCACCAGATACGATATGCGCCAGAGGTTCAATGGCCCGCCTACCCTTGAATCATTTCAGCAGTTGAAGGATCACTCCCATGAGACCTGTCTATCTCGACAACAACGCAACGACGCGGGTTGATCCTGCAGTCCTTGGAGCGATGTTGCCTTTCTTTACGGAGCAATTTGGCAATCCTTCGTCCATGCACGCCTATGGCGCATCGGTTGCTGAAGCCGTGAGAAAGGCGAGGCGGCAGTTGCAAGCCCTCATCGGCGCGGGATTCGAGGACGAGATCATCTTCACCTCGGGCGGGACTGAAAGCGACAGTACAGCCATCCTTTCGGCGCTCGAGGTAATGCCCGGTCGAACGGAAATAGTGACTTCCGCGGTTGAACATCCGGCCGTTCTGAAGTTGTGCGCGCACCTTGAAAAGACGCGCGGCGTCAAGGTGCACATTATCCCAGTCGATCACCACGGCCGGCTCGACCTGGACGCCTACAGAACCGCCCTCACCCCACAAGTGGCAATCGTCTCGATAATGTGGGCGAACAGTGAGACCGGTACGATCTTTCCCGTGGTTGAGCTTGCCGACCTAGCCAGGGAAGTCGGCGCGCTTTTCCACACTGATGCAGTGCAGGCGGTCGGAAGGTTTCCGATTGAGCTGAAATCGACCGCGATCGACATGCTGTCGCTCTCCGCCCACAAGCTGCATGGTCCAAAGGGGATAGGCGCGCTTTATGTAAGACGTGGCGTGCGCTTCTCCTCCCTGATCAAGGGTGGCCACCAAGAGCGCGACCGGCGTGCAGGCACTGAAAACACACCCGGCATAGTCGGACTGGGCATGGCGGCCGAACTCGCCTTGAAATTCATGGACGAGACAACACGAATAAAATGGTTGCGCGACCGCCTTGAGAACGGGATCATCCAGCGCATCCCAAACGCATCCATCAACGGCGATCCGCAGGAGCGATTGCCAAACACTGCAAACATTGGATTCGAAGGTATCGAAGGCGATGCAATCCCAATTGTCCTCAGCCGGCTGGGAATCGCCTGTTCCGCCGGGTCCGCCTGTGCCTCTGGCTCAATGGAACCGAGCCATGTTCTGATCGCTATGAACGCGGCATGTGGGGCAGTCCGCTTCTCCTTGTCGCGTGACAACGGCGAAGATGACGTAGACCGCGTGCTTGAGGTCCTGCCTGCGATCATCGAGAAACTACGTGCCGTTCCCAGTGCTGGACTGTGCGGGCGAGGTGCAGAACACCTTCATTCCGGCCCGGGCCCGAGCGGCACAATAGCCGACGCCCACTCATGAGCCGTGAGGACTTCCTCAACGTGACGACCCTACGCAATGGAGAGCAGGCAACCCGGGGTCGCCTTCACCACTTCAGAAAAGCTTGAGATCGCCAAGTCTCTTGCCCCAGCCGCCGTGCCAGAGGTCGGCACGCCGTCAGCAATGTCACCAACGCATCGACACCACAATTTCGCGCCGGGAGAATACAATGAACTGCTCCGCTGACAGCCGCCCGATTGATCCCACCGATATCCTGGCGCGACTGAAGGGCCTGTCGGCTGCGGAGGACTTCTTCGCCTGCCTTGGCGTCTCCTACGACCCGAAAGTGATGAATGTCTCGCGGCTCCATATCATGAAGCGCGTGGGCCAATACCTTGCCGAAGAAGATTTCTCCGGTCTGCCTGACCAGGTAATCGCCGCGCGGGTGCGCGCCAAGCTGGAACGCGCCTACGAAGATTTCGCGACTTCCTCGCCGCTCACGCAACGTGTGTTCAAGGTGCTAAGGGACCACGATCCAAACATATGTCCCGCACCTGGCCGCGCCTTCGTCCCGCTCGACTCTGCACTGAAGCGGTTCGGAAAGTAATGAGCCCGACACGGCTGCGACGCGACAATGTCGGGAAGTCGACAAATCCAGTCCTCATGACGCCTCCTCGGACGCAAACGAAGCCACCTTCTGGAATAGAGGCAGGAAGAAGACTTGGCATGAACGATGCAGGCAATGAGGTGAACCGCCAAGCACGCATCCGGACTGGGAGCTTAGAGAAATCGCCAATGCACATCGTAATCTGCATCAAGCAGGTGCCGGATTCGGCCCAGATCCGCGTCCACCCGGTGACGAACACGATCATGCGTCAGGGTGTGCCGACCATCATCAATCCTTACGACCTGTTCGCCCTCGAAGAAGCGCTCAAACTGCGCGACGTTCATGGTGGCGAGGTTACTGTGCTCACAATGGGTCCGCCCATGGCGGAGGACTCGCTGCGAAAGGCGCTCGGTTACGGTGCTGACCGAGCAGTTCTCTTGACGGACCGCTATTTTGCCGGATCCGATACGCTGGCGACCTCCTTTGCTCTTTCGCAAGCAATCGCAAAAATTGGGGAGACTTTCGGCAGGCCAGACATCGTCTTCACCGGCAAGCAGACGATTGACGGCGATACCGCCCAGGTCGGACCAGGCATAGCCAAGCGCCTGAATCTATCGCAACTTACCTACGTCGCGAAGATTGCCTCCATCGATCTCAAAACGCGCGAGATCGAAGTCGCGCGTCGCGCCGAAGGCGGCACCCAGTTGCTGAAGAGCAGACTCCCCTGCCTCATTACCATGCTGGAAGACACCAACGAAATCCGCCGGGGCTCGCTCCAGCAGGCTCTTTGCGCGGCGCGCAGCCAAGTCGTGAAGTGGACTGCAGCCGACGCCGGCATTGACGATCTCACCCGGTGCGGTCTGCGTGGCTCGCCGACAGTCGTCAAGCGTGTTTTCGCCCCCACCGCACGGGCAGAAAGCGCGGCGCAGATCGACACCGCGGAAAAGGGCTTGCAGGACATCGCCGATGAACTCATCGCCGATATCTTAACCCGCCGGCCGGCGCTGGAACATGAGTTGGCCTTCAAGAGCGGCACGTGACGGCCAGGAGCAGAAAATGTCGACCGCAAGCCAAGCTACCCCTCGCCTTGCCCCCGGCCGTGCCGGTGTAAAGAAAGAACTTCCCGACCGTTTCAAAGACTACCGGCACGTGTGGGTCTTCCTCGAGCTCGAACGCGGCAATGTGCATCCTGTATCATTCGAACTGCTGGGTGAAGGCCGCAAATTAGCCGACAAGCTTGAAGTCCAGCTCGCGGGCGTCGTGCTGGGACCGCCGGGCGAGATGGTCGAGGACGCTGTTGCCGAGGCCTTCGCTTACGGGGCGGATCTTGTCTACATCGTCGATGCGCCGCCGCTCGCCGACTACCGCAACGAGCCGTTCGCCAAGGCGCTCACGGATCTGGTCAATACCCATAAACCCGAAATCCTCCTTCTCGGCGCGACCACACTGGGCAGGGATCTTGCGGGCTCGGTAGCGACGACCCTGCAGACGGGGCTCACGGCCGACTGCACCGAACTTGATGTAGATTCCGACGGTTCACTCGCCGCGACCCGTCCGACTTTTGGTGGCTCGTTGTTGTGTACGATCTATACACTAAATTACCGGCCGCAAATGGCGACGGTGCGACCAAGGGTCATGCCTATGCCGCAACGGGTGGATAAGCCGGTCGGGCGTGTCATGCGGCACAAGCTGTCGCTCGTTGAGGACGATATCGTCACCAAAGTCCTCGGCTTCCTACCGGATAACCAGTCGGCAATGGCAAATCTTGCCTATGCGGATGTCGTGGTTGCGGGAGGCCTCGGTCTCGGTGCGGCGGAGAACCTTCAGCTTGTGAAGAATCTTGCCCGAGCGATCGGCGCCGAGCATGGCTGTTCGCGCCCCTTGGTCCAGAAGGGCTGGATGCCGGCTGATCGCCAGATTGGCCAAACTGGCAAGACCATTCGACCGAAGCTTTACATCGCGGCCGGAATTTCCGGCGCCATCCAGCACCGAGTTGGGGTCGAGGGGGCCGATCTCATCGTCGCGATCAACACCGATCCGAACGCGCCGATTTTCGAGTTCGCCCACCTCGGGATCGTCACGGATGCAATCCGCTTCCTGCCCGCACTCACGGAAGCCTTCACCCGGCGGCTGTCGCCGCACAGTCGAGACAAGCTTGCGAGTTGAGGGAGAGGACATGATTGAACAATTCGATGCCATTGTGGTCGGAGCCGGCATGTCCGGAAACGCAGCTGCTTACACTTTGGCAAGCCAGGGGCTGAAGGTACTGCAGTTGGAGCGCGGGGAATATCCGGGCTCTAAGAACGTCCAGGGCGCCATAATGTACGCGAACATGCTGGAGAAGATCATCCCGGACTTCCGGGATGATGCGCCCCTCGAGCGGCACCTGGTCGAACAGCGACTTTGGGTGATGGACAACACATCTCACACCGGAATTCATTACCGGTCGGACGACTTCAATGAGGCGAAACCCAACCGCTACACGATCATCCGCGCCCAGTTCGACAAATGGTTTTCCCGCAAGGTGCGCGAGGCTGGCGCGACGGTCCTGTGTGAGACGACCGCGACGGAACTCGTCCGTGATGGCAATGGCAAGGTGATCGGCGTCCGCACAGACCGGGCTGGCGGAGTGGTCTTCGCGAATGTGGTCGTTCTCGCAGAAGGGGTGTCGGGATTGCTTGGCACTCGCGCAGGCCTGCGCGAGATGCCGAAGCCGGAGACCGTGGCGCTTGCCGTCAAGGAAATGCATTTCTTGCCCGAAGAGGTCATTGACCAGCGGTTCGGTGTCAAGGGCGATGAAGGCTGCGTAATCGAGGCCGTGGGCACGATCTCTCGCGACATGGCCGGGCTCGGCTTCCTTTACACCAACAAGGAGTCGATTTCACTCGGCATCGGCTGCCTGGTCTCGGATTTCGCCGCGATGTTGGAGAGCCCGTCCGCCCTCCTAGACGCGATGAAAAACCATCCTTCGATCCGGCCGCTGATCGCTGGCTCGGAGGTGAAAGAATATGCCGCCCATCTTATCCCCGAAGGTGGTTACAGGGCCATTCCGCAGCTCTTCGGCGACGGTTGGGTCATCGTCGGCGACGCAGCGCAACTGAACAATGCCATTCACCGTGAGGGTTCGAACCTTGCCATGACCTCGGGTCGTGTCGCGGCTGAGGCGATCATCAAAGTCAAAAGCCGCAACGGTCCTATGACCAAAGGGAACCTTGCGCTCTACAAGACGATGCTGGATGAATCCTTTGTGATCAAGGATCTTAAGAAATACAAGGACATGCCAGCCTTACTCCACACCAATTCCAGCAACTTTTTTACCAGCTATCCGCGGTTGATGTCGTATGCCGCTCAGAACTTCATGCGTGTCGACGGCACGCCGAAGATCGAGAAGGAAAGGGCCACCACGGCCGCCTTCATCAACGCGCGCTCGCGCTGGGGGTTGGTCAGCGACGCGGTCCGGCTGGCATTGGCATGGCGCTGAAGAGGGTACAAGATGACGATCGCAGTGACGAAGGTTCGTGTCGAGGACAAGCTTTACCAGAACCGCTACCTGGTCGATTCCGGCCGCCCCCATATCATAGTGCGACCGCACGAGAAGCCAAGCGCGAACTTGCTTGCGTTGACCTACGTCTGTCCAGCGAAATGCTATGAGTTGAATGACAGGGGCCAAGTCGAGATCACCGCCGACGGCTGCATGGAATGCGGCACCTGCCGGATATTGTGCGAGAAAGGCGGCGACATCGAGTGGAACTATCCGCGCGGCGGCTTTGGTGTCCTGTTCAAGTTCGGATGATCAGCCGGGACCGTGCCAAGAGCATGCCGGCAGCGAGCAACTGCGGCACACCATGAGCCTCTCCATCCACTTGCAAAGAGCTAGTGAATATTGGGCGTTCGCAATTCAAATTTCCTCGACTGGTAGGGGTGTCCTCAGGCCACGGCGGCGGCCTGTGCGCCGGACTTACCACCGGTAACGTGGTCGAGCCCCTTTGGGACAACGTTCGGCCATCGTGCCGGATGGCAGCCACAACGGCCGGTGAGCAAATGGAACGGCACAATCCATGACAAAGACGTATGTGCTAGTGCATGGTGCCTGGCATGGCGGATGGTGTTGGCGGGACGTCGCCGCCAATCTTCGCAAGATGGGATGCCACGTGACCACGCCGACCCAGACAGGTGTCGGCGAACGCGCACATTTGCTGTGCAAGGACATCACGCCCGACACATTCGTGACCGACATCGTCAACCACATTGTAACGGAAGAGCTGAGCGATGTGATCCTTGTCGGTCACAGTCTAGGCGGCATCAGCATCACCGGCGCCGCCGACCGGATACCCGACCATATCAGCCATCTCGTTTATCTCGCTCGACGGCGCCATCGTCGAGAGCGGTCAAAGTGTATTCAGCACCATGCCCCCCGACATCGTCGCCGCCCGTCGAAAATTGGTTGCGGAGGAAGGACGGGGTATCTTCATGCCGACTCCGCCGCCAACAGCATTCGGCATTCCCAAGGGACACTCGCTCACGGACTGGGTGCGGCGCCGGATAACACCGCATGCGGCAAGCACCTACGAAAGCAGACTTAAGCTCGAGCCCCCGCTCGGCAACGGCAGGCCCCGAACCTATGTCGTCTGCACTAATCCGCTCCACCCGCCGACGGCGGGAGCGCGAGAATGGGTCGCGAAGCAGGATGGCTGGGCGTGGCAGGAACTCGCCACTGGCCACGACGCAATGATCCTCGCACCGACGGAAGTTGCTCTCCTTCTTAGCGCTGTCGGCTGAGGAACCAAGTAAAGGGTGAGCGGGCGGCCGATTCTCAGGCCGCGGCCTTGAGTTCTGGTGCACGGATGTAGGCCCAACGGGTCGTTCCGGTGGCGCCACCGAAACCACCACCGGAACAAAGGCGGGAGTGGCCTGTCCTGCCGACGTCGCAAGCTTGCGAGCGTTCCGCCGCGGCCGCAGCCCGTAGCGCCGGGCAACCTCCGAGATCACCACGTTCGGCCCCAGGGTCTCGGCGATGACTCCGTCCCTTGTCGTCCATCGACCAATGCCTGCCGACTAACAGCGCCGTTGATCACCTTGAAACGCCGAGGCTGCCGCTCAGGGTCAATCGTAAAGTTCAAGTTCAGACACAAGCCGATCTCCGATCCACCTCAGAATCGGCAGGCCCACAGATCGCGGGCACTCCTGGAAGGACACAGCGCTTACCCTTAAAATATGGAGAACCATGGCTTTACGCCGTCGGCAGTTGAGCTGATCTCGCAATGCTATTTCCCCGGCAACGTCCGCGAGCTGGAGAACTGCGTGTAAAGAACAGCCACACTTGCGCGTTCTCCTCTGGAAGGAACCAATCTTTCGGAACGTGGCAATGGCATCGACGAGCTCTCACGGCCCAGCACGAAGCCGGTTAGGCGCATCGGCGCCCCTGAACACGAGATAGCCGGTTGCGATTCTAACGATACGGCCGGACCGGCGCTGGGACCGCGACGGACGGAGCGTGACCGGCTGATCGACACAATGGAGAAGGCCGGCTGGGTTCAGGCTAATGCGGCTCGAATTCTCCGCCTCACGCCGCGACAAGTCGGCTAGGCGATACGCCGGCATAGTCTCGAGGTGAAGGAAATTCTAAGAGCCTGATGAGCCAATCGTCAGGCCAGTGGTCTTGCGCGCCCTCTGCGCGACAAGGAGTGCTTTGTGCTTCTGAACGGATTTGGACTTGCACTGTCGCAAGCAGGACAAAATTGTGTCGCGCCGGCCTCACACAATCCGACATCGACCCAAATAGTGAACTGAAGCCGCTTTTTTAAGTTGGTATGGCTCTTGCACCTTGAACCGCGACGTTACCAGCAACGGAGCCGTTTGATGTCCTCACCGACAGTTTCGATTGAGGGGCCGACCAGCACGACATCCGAGGGTTTTCTGGCAGCCGCGAAATCCGGTGGCTGCGCACCGTCCTCCTACGGTTCGTCGCCGACCAGCCCGGGCGATGTGGATCCGGCTATTTGGGACAAGATCAAGGATCACCCCTGCTTTTCGGAGGAAGCGCATCACTATTTCGCGCGTATGCATGTGGCGGTCGCGCCGGCTTGCAATGTCCAGTGCAACTACTGCAATCGCAAATACGATTGCGCCAACGAGAGCCGGCCTGGTGTTGTGTCTGAGAAGCTGACGCCCGACCAAGCGCTACGCAAGGTCATCGCGGTTGCCAACGAAGTTCCGCAGCTTTCGGTTCTTGGCATCGCTGGGCCGGGGGATGCCTGTTACGACTGGGAGAAAACGAAGGCAACGTTCGACCGCGTCATCAGGGAAATCCCCGACATAAAGCTGTGCGTCTCCACCAACGGGCTCGTGCTGCCGGACCATGTAGCTGAGCTTGCCGAAATGAATGTTGATCACGTGACGATCACCATCAACATGGTCGACCCGGAAGTCGGCGCAAAGATCTATCCTTGGATTTTTTATGAAAATCGCCGCTACTTCGGCATCGAAGCCGCTCGAATCTTGCACGCGCGGCAGATGCTGGGCCTGGAGATGCTGAGCGCGCGCGGCATCCTCACCAAAATCAACTCGGTGATGATTCCTGGAGTGAACGACCAGCACCTGTTTGAGGTGAACAAAATGGTCAAGGAGCGGGGCGCGTTCCTGCACAACGTGATGCCTCTGATTTCGGACCCGGCGCACGGCACCCACTACGGACTCATCGGGCAGCGCGGCCCAACGGCAATGGAGATGATGGCTCTTCAGGATCGACTTGAAGGTGGCGCCAAGTTGATGCGCCACTGCCGGCAGTGCCGGGCAGATGCTGTCGGCCTGCTCGGTGAAGATCGTGGCCAGGAATTCACGCTGGATGGGATTCCCGACGATGTCACCTACGATGCTGGCAAGCGTCAGGCCTATCGGCAGGTGGTCGCACACGAGCGCCGTGATCATGAGGCGGCGAGGAGCGAGGCCATCGGTATGGTCAAGGCAACAGACTCCGAAAAGTCGCTTCTGGTTGCGGTGGCCACAAAGGGAGGTGGACGCGTCAACGAACACTTCGGCCACGCGAAGGAATTCCAGGTTTATGAAGTCTCGCCTAGAGGGATCAGCTTGGTCGGGCATCGGAAGGTCGAGCGGTATTGCCTCGGAGGCGGGGGCGAAGACGCCACCCTCGAGGGCGTCTTCGCTGCGCTGGAAGGCATACACATAGTGCTATGCGCCAAGATCGGAAATCGCCCGAAGGAACAACTCTCGCGAGCTGGACTGCGCGTAACCGACGCCTATGGCCATGACTACATCGAGACCGCAGTCAGCGCACTTTACGCGGCAGAGTTTGGGATCAGACCACTAGCGGCGACGGCCTGAGCGGTCTCGTCCGATAACCAGGAGTTAGAATGGCTTTCAAGATCATCGCATCCCAATGTACCCAATGCGGGGCCTGCGAGTTCGAATGTCCCTCGGAAGCGATCAAGTTCAAGGGCGACGCCTATGTGATCGATCCAATCAAGTGCACCGAATGCAAGGAGGCCTTCGATAAGCAGCAATGCGTGTCGGTCTGTCCGGTACCGAAAACCTGCGTTCCCGCTTGATTCCTACCGAAACGGTCGGGTTCGCCGCGCGAGGACGCCTGCAACCCGCGACCACACCAAAAGCCTCGAGAAAGGAATGGACAGCATGTGGTCCAGACGCGAACAGGAGGTCGAAATCGGCAGACCGCCACGGTTCATGCAGGGTGAGCGGGTCCGTGCAACACGCCACATAAAAAACGACGGCACCTATCCCGGCAAGGAGATCGGCGAAAACCTCGTGCGGAAGGGCGACGAAGGCTACGTGCGCGACATTGGAACCTTTCTCCAGCAATTCTTCATCTATGCGGTCGAATGGATCGATCGTGGCACGGTCGTCGGCATGCGAGCGCGCGAACTCATTAGCCTCGACAAAGTCGAGGTTCCCTGCGGAGCTGAAGGCATTTCCAACGGAGGAACAGCCGGATGAAAGTAATGATTCGCAGGACCGCTACTGGCTTGTCGGCTTATGTCCCCAAGAAGGATCTCGAAGAGCCGATCACCGAGATTGAGAACGCAGACTTATGGGGCGGGACCGTGACGCTCAGGAACGGTTGGCGGCTCATGCTGCCCGACCTTCCGCGCGATACGCGTTTGCCGATCACCGTCGAGGCGATGAAGATTTCCGACGGGGCCTGATGCCGGTGGGTTCAGTGGCGGAGAGGAAACGCGTATGAACACGATGCTGAGCTGGGACCATCTCGTCGTCGTCCGGGGCAGTTTTGCCAAAAAGCTGATTGACCTGCTGAAGGGCGCTCTCAAGGCCGATCGAGTGATCCCCTATCTCGGTCCTGGTCTTCTGCAGCTTAACACGCCGGAATCACCTGCACCTTGCACCCCTGAAGATGTCGCCGCGGCGCTCAACAAGCGGGCGCCTGCCCCTTCCAGGATTCGCACCAATATGTGGTCGGTCGCGCAGTTTATCGAGCAGCGCCGACATCGTCGGACTCTTCAAGCGTGGATGGCGGAGATATTCGCAGCCCCCGCCGAGCCGACCGTTCTTCACGCCTGGCTCGCAACCCTTCAACTGTCTGTCATCATCGACAGCTGGTACGATGGCGCCATGCGGGCAGCCCTTGCAGAGGCCGGCCAAACAGACGTTGTCGAGATACAAGGAACCACGCGAGCGACCGGAATTGGTAACATCTGGACGAGAACTTACGATTTGTCAGGAACAGAACTCGACGCCGAACAAGTGGCACGGACGGTGCTCTATGCGCCGCACGGCAGCGTCAGGCCGGCCGCAAACTTCCTCGTGGCTGATTCCGATTACGTCGAAGTCCTAACCGAAATTGATATCCAGACGCCGATCCCGGACGTGGTGAAGCAACGGCGCGTCAACCGGGGCTTTTTCTTCGTTGGCTGTCGCTTCAACGATCAGATGCTGCGCACATATGCCAGACAGATGATGAAGCGCTCCACTGGCCCACATTTTGCGGTGATCGATTCGGCTACGCTGACCAGAAACGAACGTCGTTTCCTTGCCGAAGGCGCAATCACGGTCATCGACATGCCGATCGGCAACGCCGCGGCTCGCCTCGTCGGGGTCGATGCTAGCCAGGATTAATGGCCGGCGATTGCTGGTGAGTCGCTTGCCTCCAAGGGCGAAAACTCAGTTGGGAATACATCTGAGCAGTAATGCTACTGGCAGCACAACGGAGGCTCTGAATTCGTTGGGCCATGTGAAAGGGCCCGCTGCTGCGGGACGTGAGCACGTTGCGGCGGCATTACGCACATGATTTTGTGACACCCGTGGCAAAAGAACTGAAGCGCCCGAGCCGAACCGCGACAAGATATGCAGCGCTCAATGGCTTCGGCAGAAATTTGGCACAGTTTCGACAGTTCGCATGCACCTCCAGGGTCAAGGAGGTTGATTATGCCTGTTTATGTGGGTTGGCGACGCGAGCAGGAATTCCCACTACCTTTGCCCCGGCGGGAACATCGCGTGTGACCACGCTGCCAGCGCCTACGACCGCATTATCGCCAATCGTGACGCCAGGCAGAATGATTGCTCCACCGCCGATCCAGACACGGCTGCCAATGCGAACAGGACGCCCGACCTGCAGGCCGGCCTGTCGCTGCTCGGCATCATGTGGATGATCGGCGGTATAAATCTGCACGGCAGGCCCAATTGCCGTTCCTTGCCCGATTTTGACCTCTACCACGTCAAGAATAACGCAGTTGAAGTTGATGTAGGCATTGGCGCCAATGCGGATATTGAATCCGTAGTCGCAAAAAAAGGGCGGACGGATGACCGTTCCGCGCCCAACCTCTCCCAGCCGCTCGGACAAAAGCTCATGCCAATGCTCCGTGGTCTGCCCCAGCGTATCATTGTACCGCTTGAGCCAAGCCCCGGTGGCCAACAGGTCAGCTTGGATCTCCGGATCCGCCGCATTGTAAAACTCGCCTGCGAGCATCTTTTCTTTCTGGCTACGCATCATAGTCTCCCGTCAGGTCGTGTCCCGTGCAGTGATGCAGGAACGCACATCAAACTGCCTCGGCAACTTTGTAACTCGGTCTGCCGGGCGCGTGGTCAAGCCGGGGCGACAGTTTCGTCTCGACCAACTTCTGCGAATTTTGGAAATATCGCAGATCAACCGGTCGCAGGGCCAATACCTGACGAAGTCGGCAACTGTCCAGCGGTCGAACTCACTTTCATGCCCATCTCAACGGGTGCCATGAGCGCGGCGCAACGCGCTCGAACGCCGAAATACTTAATTCCCAAACACCCTCTAAGATTGAGAAAGTGCATCGTTTTGTACGAAACTAACAATCCCATTAGCTGAAGAGTTTGCAACACATCCGTGTCAGATCCCCATCAGCTTGAACGCCGCCTGGCTGACTTCAGTGTCGGGGTCTTTCAGATGCTCGGGTTCCTGGAAGTGGTTGGCGTTGAAGGCTATCGTTCGACTGGCCAATCTCCCCATGCCGCGCAGCGCTTCACCGAACACATCGGACTGGCGCTTGAACTCCGGACTGTCCTGGTCGGCTGACACGACGGCAATCGGGCAGGTGATCCGGTCGAGATGGCGCATCGGGCTGAATTCCGCCTCTTCCCCCCTCCGTCAGATGCAGGTAGCTGCTGCGCGAGGAAAGCATCACCGGATAGAGATCATACATGCCGCTCATCAGCAAGCCGCCCTTGAGGGCATCCGCCGGTAGGCTGCGCTCCGTCCAGTCGGTGATGAGGACGCAGGCCGCCAGATGCGCGCCGGAAGAATGACCCGCCACATACACCCGGTTCGGGTCGCCGCCGAAACTGGCGGCATTCTTCATCGTCCACTCCACCGCCCGCCTGCAATTCTCGACCATCTGTCGCAGCGTCAGCGTTTTCACACTGCCGAAGTCAGGCGCGGCATAGGCCGCCCCGCGCGAAACGAAGGTCGGGGCCGGATAGGATGCATCCTCGCGAGTGTTTCGGGTCCAGGCACCGCCATGGATGAAGACCAGGACCGGGGCGGCCTTGGCATCCCAGGCGCGAACACATCGATGAGATCTCTGGCATCTGGACCGTATTTTGCCGGACGCGGCGGCATCGCGCGCCGGACCTCGGCGCTGGCGATGCCATCGCCTTCCTCCAGTTCCGCCATCCGCGGCGCCCAGAATGACTGGTCATACGCCGTATCCAGTTGCTCCTGTGTGTAGTCGAGGAATACCGACGCGGCTAAGGACTTGCCGACCGCTACGGCAGACAGGGACACGCCCGCCATGAGAAACGTTCTGCGCATCATTACTCTTCTCTCCCTCAGGACAGCCGCGATGATTGTAAAGGTGGGCGCGATCAATGCGGGGACAAAGTACGACGTAATCCCGGATGAGACCCTCCTCAAGGTCAGTGTACGGACGTTCGACGAGAATGTTCGTGCAAAGGTGAAGAAGGCGATCGAGCGGATCGCTGCCGCGGAGTCGGAAGCGTCGGGCGCCACTCGCCCGCCCGAGATCACTCAGGCCGAGACCGCGCGCTTCTCGCGCGTGGGGATTATCTGACCAAAATGTCGAAAAGCCGTAGTGGAACAAAGGAAAGTGACAACCGAGATCATCAGCCAGCCAGCCCCCAATCTAAGCCCCGAGCAGCACCTTCAACCTGTCCAGCGCCGCCGTCAAACCCTTCAATGAAACCGACAAGGGCACATCCTTCTGGTCGAGACTCTTAACCGTGACCTTGAGCGTTGTGCCCGTGCGCAGCGACGCGGCTGCTTTCGCGTCGAAGCTGAGGGGCACGAAGCAGCCGGCGGGCAGGCAGGTCGAGAAGGGCAGCGGCTTGCCCGCTTGCCCATCGTCGACCTGAAGCGTCGCGCCGACGGCGAGTTGCAGGCCGAAGGGCAGGACGAGATTGCCCGCAATGCCGTCCTCCTGCCCCTTGCCCAATTCGACCGCAAGCAGGCGCCGTCCGTTCTGCTGCGACTGCTGATAGGTAGCCGCGCATACCAGCGTCGGCGTGGCCTGGCAGGAGAGATCCCAGTCCTCATAGGTCTCCTTCAGCGAGGAAGCACCGCCCGGCAGCCCGGCTTCCTGAGCTGCCAACGACGCGGAAAGCGCCATGAGGGTGGCCGCGGCCACCGCACAAATCCTGGACGAATCCGACATCAGCAAAGCTCCGTTGCCCCCTTGTCGTGGAGCGCCGCGCGTGCCTTCGAGGCGAGAATGGCGCTCTATCCGATTGAAACGACGCGTCGGCCCGAAAATCGATGCCGATCTTCGGGCCGACGTATCTGCAACAATTACCCGACCGCGATGCCGCAGGCAAGCGTTCCGCTCCGGCGTGTCGTAAGCACATGATTTGTCCGGATTAGGTAGCACAGGAGTTGTCCGGTTTCATCGCCAGCGAATGGAAGCTGGGGATGAAGCGGGCAGCGTGGCTCCAGGACGGAGAATACAGAAGTTTCGGGACGTATTGAGCCGTTGGACTGGCGGCGATCTCTCGATGATGGAGGCAGGCGAGTTGCTGGGCATGTCGGAGCGGCAATTTCGGCGTTATCGCGACCGTTACGAAGAGGCCGGGGAGGCTGGGTTGCTGGACCGGCGTTTGGGCAAGCTTTCGACGCGCCGGGTGCCAGTGGAGGCGATCGAGGAGATGCTGGAGCTTTATCGCCATCGCTACCTTGGCTGGAACGTGAAGCATTTCCACGAGCACCTGCTGCGCGATCACGATTTCAGCTGGGGCTACACCTTCATCAAGACGCAGCTTCACGCGGCGGGCCTGGTGGAACGGGCCAAGCGGCGCGGTGCTCACCGGCGCAAGCGGGAAAGGAAGCCGTGCGAAGGGATGATGCTACACCAGGACGGCAGCCGTCATCAGTGGCTGGCGAGTGGGCCGATGCTGGATCTGATCGTGACTATGGACGATGCGACGAGCACGATCTATTCGGCCTTTCTGATCGAGGAGGAAGGCACGGCGTCGAGCTTCCAGGGACTTCTGGAGACCTTTGTCGCCAAGGGATTGCCGTCAAGCCTCTACAGCGATCGTGGCAGACACTATTTCGTGACGCTCAAGGCGGGCGGGGCTGTCGACAAGATTCGCATGACCCAGGTCGGTCGGGCGCTCGAGCGGCTCGGCATCGAACATATTCCAGCCTATTCGCCTGGAGCCAGGGGCCGCTCCGAGCGGATGTTCTCAACCTTGCAGGACCGACTGCCGAGGGAACTGGCACTGGCCGGCATGGCTGATATCGAGGCCGCCAACCGCTTCGTCGCACAGACCTATCTGCCGGCTCACAATGCCCGCTTCGCCAGGCCCGCCGCGGTTGAAGACAGTGCCTTTGTCGCCGCCGACCCGCAGCAATTGGCCCAGATCCTGTGCATCGAGGAGGAGCGCGTCGTTGCTCGTGACAACACGGTCGCCTTCGCGCGGCTGCGATTGCAGCTCCCGCACAGTCCGATCCGGGATGATGATCGTTGTGGAGCTGCCGTGCACGACGATTTCGAACCATAGTTGGCGATGTAGAATTCTATTTTAATCGTATAGAACAATTGAGAAACGTCGCCAATCTGAACACCTCGCCTCGGATCATGGCGTTCGGACGATGACTGCCGTAAGATTCCACCCGTGTGGGGCAAGGCTGCTACCGGCCTGCGACGGAGGGGAACATGGCAATTGATACTCTTGATAAGGTGCCGCTGCTCTATCACTTCACCGACCGGAGGAACCTGCCGGTGATTAAAGAAATGGGAGGACTCTATCCACTCGCGCAGCTTGACCAGAAGAAGGTCAAGGTTCCGGCACCGGGCGGCAATGAATGGAGTCGTGACGCCGACGCGTTGAAGGGAATGGGCAACTACGTCCACCTTTGCTTTCGTAGCACCCATCCGATGGAGTACGTTGCCCGGCAGGATGGGAGGATTACGGACACGATCTTTCTGCAAATACACCCCTCGGTAATGCAGTTCACGGGTGTTCGTTTTACCAACGATGTCGCGAACAAAGCTGGCGTCGAATCGATTCCTATCGGAGAGGCTGAACCGCTAATCGATTTTGAGATACTTTACACCCGAACGGACTGGAAGGATTCGGCGATTAAGGCGCGTCTCACTCAGGCGGAGAAATACGAGGTGTTGGTTCCCCATGTCATTCTGCTGGGCTTAATAAGGAACATTTAGAATGGCTGAGAGACCAGTCTTTATCCCTGCAACCGAGGACGAAGGTTACGTCAGGCGATTGGATTTCGAAATTCCGTGGGCCGGTGGCTTCGCTGAGGTTCAGAAGAAGAAGAATATACGGTCGCTGCATGAGGCCGCCAAGAAAGCCGGATATGCGCCGCTGCTAGAAGTGTCTAGCAAGTCTGATGAAGTCGCCGGCCAGCATCTTAGCGCGTTTCACCTGCGCGTGAGGACCAGCATCGGCGAGATACCGCTGGAGAACGCCTTTCAGGGAAGTAAGGTATTCGAGCGTGGCGGGCCGTACACCGATCTGTACGAGGTTGAACCGCGCGATGCGAAGCGCGAGCCACGACTCCGCGAATCCGGCGCACTGGTGGGCTTCAAATTCGACGGCTTCGAGTTCCCGCTAGAACCCACGACCGTGTTCTACGATTGGCTTTATCTCAATGCCATCTTTCCTCACCGTGTATGGCTCAAAAATCGAGTGGACGGCGAAATGCGGTATGCCGGTTTCACTGACATAGAGTTCAACCCTACCAAGTCGGTCAATTGTCAGGCGAAAACGTGCGCTCTGTTCGTAGTGCTCATGAGGGAGAACAAGCTGGAGCGCTACCTAAAAACGCCCGAGGTTTTCATTGCCGCGATGGCTGCTCATTCGCTTCGGCCGACCGAGCATCAACCTCATTTGAAGCAGGCCAGACTTAGGGTCGGCTAGCAGGCAGTAGCGCAATTTATTCGCTAGAGCAGCAAGGTCACTGCCGAGACCGCACGCCGGGTAACCGGTATCAGTACACCTGTCTTCGGCGTGTCATGGTCGGACCCCAGCCCCTCAGAGACAGAAATCGTACGCCGCTTCCTCGTTTCTCGAAGATCGACGCGTCCTTTACAATCCCTTCGATAGCGGCGGAAGCCCATGAGTTGCCTGTCAGGATTGAGTGTAGCCGCGGGCTCTCATGCAATCCTTGACGAGATTGCCTTGTTCCATACCCTTGACGATACGATCCCCGACACCGTCCCCGATTGCATCTGTCATCGTTTTCGGGCGGCTATTCGTTCCGATCGTCGCCGTCGCCATTTCCGACTGATACTTGCATTCAGTGTAGTCCTGCTGGGCAGCACTGCGCGGCGTCTCGTCCTTCACCCAGTTGCCGCCGTCGGACGTACTGCACCCGGCAGCGAAAGAAAGGCACCCTGCCAAATCGCAATTAGAATTACTTTGTTCACGAAACACTCCTTCCGGAAAGCAAAAGCAGCAATGGCCGAAGGATGGTCGGCCATTGCAAGGCGATAAGATCTTTCAATAGAGATGGCTGTCAGTTCGCTGCTGGAATCGGGCATGACATATCGCCCTCCCTTGCGGCGATTAAAACCGAACACTGAGTTTGGCGTTGAAGCCATGCTCCTGCGCGTCCGAGGCAAGCTGACCTTTATAGGTAAGCCCGATGGTTGCCTTGTCGGTAAGGTTGACATCGATACCAGCTTCGAAGACGGCAGCGTTCTTTGCGATTGGCGTTCCCTCCACGGCGAAGGATGAGCCGCCTGTGAAGGCAAGCGCCGTTTCAGGCACCACATCGCCGAACGCATGACGCCAGCCGATACCGCCACGGGCGGTTGTATTGACGGAACCAAGCGGGAAAGCGGTCGAGGCGCGCAGCCCTATCGTGGTGAATGTCGTGTCGCTCGACCGGTCTTTTCCGGAAAGCGCAGCGGCACCGCCATGCTCTGTGAAGCCATCCGCGTTGAAGTTCACATAGGCTAGGTTCGCATAGGGCTCGAAAGATACGGAAGCTGTATCCAGTCGAGAGCCGAGTTCGCCGAAAGCCTGGAACGTGCCGGCATGGTAATCGGCCGAAAGGCTGTCGGAGAAGCCCGGAAACGCCACCGACCTGCCGGTCTCGATGCGGTTCCACGTATAGGCAAGGCCGGAACGGAAGCTGTGAGGGCCACGCTGCGTGCCAGCGTAGATCCCGAGGTGATAATTGTTGCCTGAGCCGGAGGAGGCGCGATCATCCACATGGATGGACGTATGGCTATAACCGGCAAGAAGCCCGAGCCGCCAGCTTTCGCCGATGGCCGCATCGCCGCCTGCAATAAAGCCTCCCGTCGAGCGGTCGAGGCGAGCAGCGTTGCCGTCTCCGTCCAAATGTCCCCAGGCGCCGAAACCGCTGCCCCAGACGGCGAAGTTTTCGCTGGTCGCGGGAGCCAGTTCCGGGCCTTCCGGTCCATATGCCATGACCGGCACGGTTGATGCGCCCACGCCTGCGAACGCTGCGCGAATGCGATCGCCGGCGGCGTCACGGACGAAATGGCTGTCTTCGACAAAGGCGCTGTGAACGGAAGCATGGATCTCGCCCGAAAGCTGATCGAATGCGTTGCGGGATCCCTGTCCCGTCAGGAAGAGGATGTTGTCGTGGATCGTGTTGCCGGAACCAAGGGCTTCCGCAGCCGCGCCCACGGATCGCTGATTGAAGGTATTGCCGACATCGGCAAAGGTGACAGAATTGCGATCGACGTCGAGATAGACGTTGGTCGGGTCATAAGCGAGTTCGAAATCGACGAAGGGCGAGTCTGTAAAGAGGCCTCCTGTCAGCCCGCCGTAGGTCCCGATCACGCCGCCAGCGGCGGTCAGAAGCGTGTAGCGGGTATCGACTGAGAAATGCCCGGCACCTTCACGCACCAGGTTGACGCTCGCTCCCTTGTTGATGGCGGCACTGCCGGCAACGTCGATGAGATCTGAAGCCTTGCTCGGTGCGATACCCGCCAAATAGGTCGACCCGGCCTGCTGCACGAAGTCACCGTTGACGGTGAGCACTGCAACCCCCTTGCTTGGATCGAGCACGCTGCCAGGAGCGACGGTGCCGCCTGCGCCAACCGTAAGAGAGCCGACTGCACCGATACCCGTAAGGGTACCAGTAGCCGAGACGCCTACCTTCGAAACAATGCGGCCATCGACGGCGAGTATGCCTCCAAGCACCTTGGTCGGCCCGCTGTAGCTGTTTTCGCCGGACAGGATCAGCGCTCCTTCGCCGCGCTTCGTCAGGTCTCCGGCGCCCGAGATTGAATTCGACCAGATCGAGGAGTAGCCTTTGGTGTCGACGTCGAAGACGCCGGCGTAGCGGAACTCGCCCGGACCCTCGATCGCAACGCCGAGATTGAGCAGACCCTGGCCGAAGACTTGTTCATCCTCGAACCCTTTGGTGGTCGTCGTTGTCAGGAGGGTTTCAATGGTCTGGCGGGCGTTCATGTAAGGGAATGCCGACCGGATCACTGCCGCCGCGCCAGCAACATGCGGCGTTGCCATGGAAGTACCTTCCTCGTACTTATACGGGTTGTTCTTGTTCGCCCGATCCCCTTGTGGCCAGGTAGAATAAATGCCGTTCTCATCAATCGGATTATCGGGATCGGCATTAATATCGCCACCCGGAGCCGCGAGGCACCACTCTGCTGTGGCTCCGCATCTATTGCTATAGCTGGCAATCTTGCCATCCTTGCCGACAGCAACGACTGTTATCAGCGAGCCTGCCAGATCCGAGAAGTCGAGCTTCGAGACATCAGACCCGCTCACTATCTTGTATGTATTTGGGTTATTGAAATCGAAACCTTTGTTTGTTTGATCGTTTGTGTCGATGAACTTATAAAGATTTCCATCTTTGGTATTTTCTGGCGTTATTAACGGCAACGTGCCGATGCCGCTGGGAATCGCCGAAGCAGCGCCGGGTTGGTCGTCGGTACTGGCATCATTACCGGCGGCGAAGACGAGCACGATGTCCGCCTTAGCCGCCTTCTTCAACGTATTGTAGGTATCGACGAGATTGCTCGGATCATCATAGATGGCCTGATAGTCGAGAATCTCATAGTTTTTATTATCGATGGCATATCCCTTGCCATCGAGTTTCAGTTGGCCGTTCTCGTCCTTGAGATACCGCCCCAGCAACAGGCCTGGCCCGTAGCTCCCATTGAGCACGCCAGCTCCCGCACCAATCGCGTATTCGATCGCTTCATTGGTCGGGTCCATCTCGGGATCATCTGGGTCGCCGATATCCACTGCTCGAAGGGGCAATACTGTCGATTCATAGGCCACGCCCTGCATGCCCGTGCCGTCGCGCGCGGCGCCGATTATCCCCGCCACATGGGTCCCGTGTCCGTCAGGCACACCGTCTTTGTCGACAGAATGGCTGACGTCAGCCAAGCGTTTATCCGTCCCGAAGTTGTGCAGCGCCTTCGAAATGCGCGCCACGAATTCGGGATGGTTGATATCCAGTCCTGTATCCACAATCGCAACGACGACGCCCTTGCCCGTATAGCCTTTAAGGTAGGCGGGCAGGGCGTTGATCATACTCAGGCCCCAATTTCTGGAATATTCGGCATCTGCCACCGGCGCAGGCGACGCGACTGATTCCTGGGCCAAGGACAGATTTGGTGCGAAGAGCGCCGTTGTTGCTAAAAACAATTTGATCGTTCTGAAGCGCGTTGGCATGCTTAATCCCTATTCCCAAAACTACTTATTTCTTTCAGATCAGATTGGCGCGATATCGAGCGGCAAGCGATCAGCTTATGTATCGACCAGGTCCCGCCAGCGGAGATCTGCGCGTCGCCTCTACGCATGCTGGCGTGTCACCAATGATACATCGATTATTTCTGGATTTCAGGCACGTCGGATTGGATTTGCCCTTGCGGTGTAGAGCGAAGTTACTAGCCATAGGATTCCTCCTTCTTAGTTTTGTCAGCCGCAGAGCCCCAGTACGACTGGTGGTAGAAAGCACACGGCCGGAATCTTGGCAGCGCTGTTCACACCCACGTTCGTAAGGTGGCCGATGGGCTCGGCGCCAGAGCACCAATGCTTGACCTGCTCCAGCTCTTGCTCGGCGGGTTGTTTCAGAGACGCTTGATCTCGATGCCGTGTTTTCTCAGCACGTAGCCGATCTGGCGCGGGGTCAAACCGAGCAGGCGCGCCGCCTTTGCCTGCACCCAGCCACACTTTTCCATGGCGGCAATGACCGTATCGGCATCGGGCACCCTACCACGAGTCGTGGCAGGGCCTATCGGCGCTTGCCCGTCGCCGACGGGCGGGGCGGCACGGGCGGCGGAAGGCTCGATCGTAGTCGAGTTCTCTGACGTCGGCGGTCCGTTCTTCCACAGCGCCGCGGCCAAGCACTCACCCACGCAACAGGCAAAGTCAGTTCTGAGGATTGATGGACCCGTCGCCAGAACTGCCGTCCGTTGAACGCAGTTTTCGAGCTCTCGGATGTTGCCTGGAAATTCGCAATTCATTAGCACCTCAATCGCTTCGGGAGCGAAGGTCAGCGTGTGATCATTCTCAGTATTGAAATTCTTGAGAAACTGAGCGGCCAAGAGCGGAATATCACCTCGCCTTTCGCGCAATGCCGGCACGCGTAAAGTGACGACGCTGATGCGGTAATAGAGGTCTTGCCGGAACTCCTTGCGTTGAACTGCCTTTTCCAAGTCCCTGTTGGTTGCGGCAATCACGCGAACATCGACTTTAATGGTGTGGTTGCTGCCGACACGCTCAAACTCCTGCTCCTGCAGGACACGCAGCAGCTTAGCCTGGAACGAGCCCGATATTTCGCCAATCTCGTCCAGAAACAATGTGCCTTTGTCGGCAGCCTCAAAGCGCCCCTTGCGCAAACTGCTCGCGTCGGTGAAGGCACCCTTCTCATGACCGAACAAGTCAGATTCCAGAAGCGTCTCGGTGAGCGCCGCGCAATTGACCTTGATGAAGGGCTGCTTGGCGCGAGGCGAGAGCTCGTGAATGGCTTTGGCAACCAGCTCCTTACCGGTTCCGGATTCACCTCGCAACAGGACCGTAGTCTTCGCCTTGGCCACCTTGACAAGGTGCTCACGCAGCTTGCGCAGCGCCTGACTATCGCCAAGCATCTCCTTGCTGATCTTTTTACGTTCCATTTGGCAGCCCATCCCACTCCGCCACCCGCCGGTAGAACTGCACTGGACGGTGAGCTGTGTTGTATTTCGTCATCATCATTCTCGATCTCACCTTTGTTGCTTCGAAATTTTCGGCGCGCGGACGCCCTCGGCAAATGGCAATGGCGCCTGAGCATCGTTGCCTTTCACCAGGACGAGCGTCTTCCTCCGCGCGGGCGCTCGCAATATGCGGTTTGCGCAGGCCTTTACTCGACCGGTCGCTGTTCTGTCCGGCTTCTGCCGCACCGCAGCCTGCAAACTCATCCTTGACAAGAAAGGAGGGGAGTCAACCGAGCTCTCCTTGCATTTATGCAAGGAAAATTGTCAGTTTGATAGAATTCTATCAAAACGGCAGAAACGCCCCGCCCCAGTTTGGCTGTACCTGCGGCGTTCAGCGTACGTGACGACATGTGCGGACTTGTCCCAATTGCCATCCGAGTTGTGCGGAACAGTAGCTGCTGCGCTGTTCGCTTCAACCGCGTGAGGCCGGAGACAGTAGAGACGGCGGCTCGTCGAGCGAGGTTTCATTGTTCGGCTACTAAACCGGCTGTCCTTTGGTGGGAGTTGGTTTCGCCCAAGTTCTGGGCCTGGGGGCGTCTAGCCCGTTTCGCCGCACAGGCTCCTTCCACATCGTCGAGGCCGAGAAGGAGGGACCCCACAGCTCTCCCTGTATCACAATGCCCCGCCCCTCAAGCAGCTAGATACGACAGGTGACCTCAAATGAGGCGTCTTGCATGGCTTCTACACCTGCCTGAATGCCAGAACTGCGTTCGTACCGCCCATGGCGAAGGCGTTGCTCATGGCGACGCGCACCTTG
>NZ_RZSC01000059.1:0-17237 GCF_003998155.1 Mesorhizobium sp. M1E.F.Ca.ET.063.01.1.1 | reverse complement strand
GGCGTCGACGGCGAAACCATGGTTCATCGAGACGATCTCGACCTTGCCGGTGGTGTGATCCTTGACAGGATGGTTGGCGCCGTGGTGGCCCTGATGCATCTTCTCGGTCTTGCCTCCCAGCGCCAGCGCCAGCATCTGGTGGCCGAGGCAGATGCCGAACACCGGAATATCGGTCTTCAGCAGATCCTGGATCACCGGTACGGCATATTCGCCGGTCGCTTCCGGATCGCCCGGACCGTTGGACAGGAAGATGCCGTCCGGCTGCATGGCGAGGATTTCTTCCGCGCCGGTCTTGGCCGGCACGACGGTGACCTTGGCGCCAAGGCCAGCAAGCAGGCGCAAGATGTTGCGCTTGACGCCGTAGTCGACGGCCACGACGTGCATCGACGGCTCATCCTGCTCGCCGAAGCCCTTGTTCCAGACCCAGGGCGTCTCGCGCCAGAGCGAAGACTGGCCCGAGGTGACTTCCTTGGCGAGGTCGAGGCCGATGAGGCCCGACCAGGCAGCGGCACGGCGCTTCAGGTCGTCGAGGTCGAAAACGCCATCGGGCGCGTGCGCGATGACGGCGTTGGGCATGCCTTTCTCGCGGATCAGCACGGTGAGCGCGCGAGTGTCGATGCCCGAAAGCGCGACGATGCCGCGCTTCTTCAGCCATTGGTCGAGATGTCCGGCTGCCCGGTAGTTGGACGGGTCGGTGACATTGGCCTTGAAGATCGCGCCGACGGCACCGGCGCGCGCCGCCGGATTGAGGTCTTCGATATCCTCGGCATTGGTGCCGACATTGCCGATATGCGGGAAGGTGAAGGTAACGATCTGGCCGGCATAAGAGGGATCGGTGAGGATCTCCTCGTAGCCGGTGAGCGCGGTGTTGAAGCACACTTCGGCGACCGCCGATCCGACAGCGCCGAGACCGCGGCCCTCGATCACCGTGCCGTCGGCAAGCACCAGAAGGGCGGTCGGCTTTTCGGTGGCCCAGGGGGCGGTCGTGGCCATGGCGGCACTCCTAAGAGGCTGCTTTTCAGATCATCCCGTTAGAAGGACGATCCGCGCAGCAAACGACGCGCGGCGGCGAATTCGCGAGCCTGCGCGCAACCAGATTTTCAGTTCATGCGAGGCTCAGTACATAGGGGAAGGCGCCAAAGCGGTCAATGACGCTTCCTGCGAACGGAATCGATTTATTTCGTCGAGCAATATCAATGGCTTGCCGAGATTTGCCTTGGACGTCCGGCAAAGCTATTGTCCGCCGCGATCGAAGGAGAAGCACGATGCGCGAGAAAATCGCCGAATCCATGAAGAGCGCGATGAAGGCGCAGGACAAGCACCGCCTGCCGACGCTGCGGCTGATCCAGGCCGCCATCCATGACCGCGATATCGCCAATCGCGGCGCCGGCAAGCCGGCGGCGAGCGAGGAGGAGATCCTGCAGATCCTCGCCAAAATGGTGAAGCAGCGCGAGGAATCGGCGAGGGCTTTCGAGGACGGCAAGCGGCCGGAACTGGCCGCGCAGGAGCGCGGCGAGATGGAGATCATCCGCGAGTTCCTGCCGAAGCAGCTCGACGATGCGGCGATCATGGCGGCCGCGCGGGAAGCGATTGCCGTCACCGGCGCGGCCAGCCAGAAGGACATGGGCAAGGTGATCGGCGCGCTGAAGCAGAAATATGCCGGCCAGATGGACTTCGCCAAGGCCAGCGCCATCGTCAAGGGGCTGCTGCAGTAGAAGACCGCCTCACGGCCCCTTGCAGATCGGCACGGGCTGCGGCGGCGGTGCCGGGTGATCCTGCTTGTACTGCGCGATGATCGGCTCCAGCGTTTGCTTCGGCCAGTATTTCGGGGCACCGATCTCCTTCAGGCAGGATGCGTTCCAATAGAGGCCGGCGCTCGACAGCGATTGCCTTGATGCCGCTTTCCGCGCGATCGCCGCGATATCCCGCGACTCGGGGTAGACGTAAAGCGTCGTCGGATTGTCCTTGATCATCGGGATGATCAGTTGCGCGTCCGACGGCGACCAGCTGGTGCAGCCATTGCTGCGGCCGCCGGCGTAATTCACCAGCTTGCCGAAGGGCACGAAGCCGTCATGGTCGGCATAGGAGCTTTGCGGCTTCTTCAGAAGACACATTCCTCGCAACAGGGCGGCAGGATGTCCGCCGATCACGCGCTGCCTGGCGTTCGCGGTTTCGCCTTCGCCGTCGAACTGCACGAAGCTGCGCATGAAAACCGCGTCCTGTTTCGCGGCGGTGCGATAGTAGCCCTTGAACGACGTCTTCGTATCGGCGGTCATGTAGGCGCCGCCGGCCGTCAGTTCGGAATCCATCGCATTGCCGAAATTCTTCGCGCAACGCCTGCCGTTGGAAAAATCCGCGACGCCCTTCAGGTTGCGGCCGCCGCCGTGGCCCGCCGACACCGCGCGGAACGATTGCTCGGCCTCGCAGATGATGTAGTAACGGCGTCCCAGCACGCTATTGCCCAAATCGCCGGGACGGGTCGCGTCCATGGCGAAGTAGCAGGGATTCTTGACGGAACCTTCGCTCACCTTTTTCAGGTAGAGCGCCCGCGCCCGTTCCAGGACCACTTGCGCTATCTGGCCTTCGCCTTCGCCGACATGGGCCTGCAGCCAGGCTGGAACGCTTGAGGATCGCGCGAAAGATCGGGCTGACATCGTCAGGGCGATGGCAACGGCGAAAAGGCAGAGAACAGCGACACCCAGCGGAACAGATCTCAACCGCACCGGATTAATTCCCCTCTCGAACCGTTATCGCTTGTGGTGAATCACCTGCGTCAATCATAGAGGCCTCGCGCCGATCGGCGAAACACTTCTGGTTTAGCGCTCCCCGAATATCCGTGATTTTCGGTCCGCTCGTGTTGGGCTATCATCTGATTCCGGCGTGCCCACGCCTCCTCCCTCCATTGGGAAAGCATCGTCCATGCGGGGCATTCGATCACTCAACCAACTGTTCGAGCGCAAAGCATAAGGAGGGGTTGCGAAGACTGCTCGCCAGGAGGTTTTTCGATGCGGCTTTCCGCGCCCGTCTATCATCTGAAGCGCCAGGCCAGGCTCCTTTCACGCAGGGAAGGAGTGCCGCTTCACCAGGCCCTCGATCGGGTCGCTGCCGGGGAAGGCTTCGCCAGCTGGAGCCTGCTCGCTGCCAAAGCCGCCGAGGCGACACCCGCCAGCAGCCTGCTTGCGCAACTCGCGCCTGGCGACCTCGTGCTGGTCGGCGCCAGGCCGGGCCAAGGCAAGACCTTGATGAGCCTCGAGCTTGCGGTCGAGGCGATGAAGTCCGGCCGACACAGCGTGTTCTTTACGCTGGAGTATACGCACACGGACATTCTGGATCGGTTTCGCGCCATCGGGGCCGAGCCGGCGCTCTTCGACAGCCTGTTCGAATTCGACAATTCGGACGCCATCTGTGCCGACTACATCATCGGCAAGCTGCGGACGGCGCCTCGCGGGACGCTAGCGGTCATCGACTATCTGCAACTGCTTGACCAGAGGCGCGAGAATCCGGAACTGATGATCCAGGTTCCGATGCTGCGGTCTTTCGCGCGCGACAGGGGACTGATCCTGGTCTTCATCTCGCAGATCGACCGGTCGTACGATCCGTCCAGGAAGTCGTTTCCGGACCTTGACGATGTCCGGCTGCCGAACCCTTTGGATTTATCGCTTTTCGACAAGATGTGCTTCCTGAACAAGGGCGAAATCCGCTTCCATGCAGCTTGAGAGCAATCCTTGCCGCGGCTATGGCCCTCTCTGCAAGAGGACGCCGGACCATGGTCGAAATCGTCAAGCCCGCGCTCGAGCACCTGCCGTCCTACAAGGCGGCGCTGGAGCGCGGCTGGTCGCCCGACAATGTGCGGCTGCTGGAGGCGACGCGCGAGCAACTCGCGGCCATCGAGGAAGATCCTGCCGCATTTCTCGCCAGCCTCGACGACCCCGAGGCGAAGGGGCCGCCCGTTACCTTGCCCGATGGCACCAAGGTGCCGCGCCTCCCCGGCTTCCGGCGCTGGATATGGGATGGCGAGGCCGCCGGCTCGATCGGCTTTCGCTGGCAGAAAGGCACCTCCGCGCTGCCTTCGCATGTGCTCGGTCATATCGGCTATGCCGTGGTGCCTTGGAAGCGAAGCCGTGGGTACGCCACCGAAGCGCTGCGGTTGATGTTGGCAGAGGCGAGGGCGGTGGGTCTCAACTATGTCGAGATCACAGCCAAGCCGGGCAATCCGGCCTCGCATAAGGTGATAACAGCCAATGGCGGCAGGCTGGTCGGCCGATTCTTCGAGGACGCCGCCTATGGCGGCGCCGAAAGCCTCAGGTTCCGGATCGATCTTTAGGGGCGCCTGCCGGCAAGTGGTGGGCTACTCACCAGGCTTGGCCAGCCGCCCTTCCTCGGCCTTGTAATAGAACTGGCTTGCCACGAGCCAGCCCTTGAGCGGCCGGAGCGGCGGAATGCAGGTCGCCAGGATTATGGGTACCGACACGAAAGCATGGAACCACATGGACGGCTCAAAGGTCACCTGCGCCCAGACTGCGAACAGGACGGAAGGGACGCAGGCGAAGCAGATGACGAAGAAGGCGGGGCCGTCCGCCGGGTCGGCAAAGGAATAGTCGAGCCCGCAGACGTCGCATTTCGGCGCCAGCTTCAGAAATCCGTCGAACAGCCGGCCTTCTCCGCAACGCGGGCAGCGGCCGCGGACGCCGACCCGCCATGGCTCGAGGTGGGGATAGTGCGCGTGATCTTGCATCGTCGTCACTCCAGAGACCTCGCATGGCGTCGATCAGCCTTGAGGTCACTCATGCATACTAGTATCATGAATGTATGCATACAATGCGACAAAATGTATGGACAAAAGGCATGAGCGGCGAGAACGACCTCAACTGGCTTTCTCCCCTGGAAGGGGGCCCCCGGCCGATCTATCTCAAGATCGTCGATGCGCTGGCGGCTGCCCGTTCGAGCGGTCGGCTGCAGCCGGGGGACAGGCTGCCGCCGCAGCGGGATCTCTCCCGCTTCCTTGGCGTGGATTTGACCACCGTCACCAGGGCGTTCACCGAAGCCCGGCGCAGGAACCTGATCGACGCAACGGCCGGTCGCGGCACCTTCATTACGGCCGGCGAGCCGGAAGAGCCGATCCTCGATCTGAGCATGAACATCCCACCGGCACCCTTAGGCCTCAGCCTGCCGGCATTGATCCGGGCCGGCATCGAGGGACTGCTCAGGCGCTCCAGCGCGGAAGCGCTGCTTTCCTACCATCCCGGCCCAGGTTCGCCCGCCGAACGCGCCGCCGGCTCGTTGTGGCTCGCGGCCGCCGGGGACCGCATGCCGGCCGAGTGCATGGCTGTCGGTTCTGGGGCGCAGGCGCTGCTTGCGGCAATCCTGCTGTCGCAGACCCGCGAGGGCGACACGATCCTTACCGATGCGCTGACCTATCCCGGCCTGATCGCGCTGGCAAAGGCCACGGGGCGGAAGCTCGCCGGCGTCGGCGGTGACGATGACGGCATGCGTCCCGACGACCTGGAGGAAGCGGCGCGACGGCATGGCGCCCGCGTCCTCTACCTCAACCCGACGCTTCACAACCCCACCGCGCTCACCATGCCGGAGGACCGGCGCCGGGAGCTGGCGCGGATGGCGGGCAAGCTTAACCTTTTGATCGTCGAGGACGATCCCTACAGCCCGTTGCTGACCGTTTCCCCGCCAGCTTTCCTCAGTCTGGCGCCGGAGCGGACCTTCCATGTCGCGACGTTGGCGAAATGCCTCTCGCCTTTCCTGCGCACGGCCTTCCTGGTGGCGCCTGATGCGGAAACCTTGGAGCCGGTCGCGGCTGCGATCCGGGGCACCACGATGATGGCGCCGCCGCTGATGACGGGCCTCGCCTGCGAATGGGTGCGAAGCGGCCTCGCCGGTGAGATCGCCGCCGCCGTGCGCGCCGAAGCGCAGGCCAGACAGGAGATGGCACGCCAAATCCTGCCCGCGGGTTTCGCCTCGGCGGAAACCAGCCTGCATCTTTGGTACCCGCTCGAAGGGCAACTGCGCTCGTCAGAGCTTGGCGACGCAGCCAGGCGCCGCGGATTGGCCATCAGCCCGGCGGTGGAGTTTTCCGTGGTCCCCGGTATCGCCGATGGCCTGCGCCTGGCGCTCGGCGCCGCACCCAGCCGCGAAAGGCTGGAGGAGGGCCTGCGCGGCTTGTCGTCGATCCTTGCCGGCGGCTCCGGACATTCGCCGCCTGCGGTCTGAGGCGGTACACCGACAACGAAGGTGCCTGGCGCTCTATTCGGCGGCAGCGGGCAGCGGCGGCGTCGCGCGGCTGCGCCATTCCCACGCCTGGGAGGCCAGCGCCACAAGCACGGCCACCAGCATGGCGAAAGCGCCGGCGACCGGCAGGCTGCGATAGCCAAAGCCGGCATTGAGCATCGCCGCGCCCAGCGAGGCGGCGAGCGCGATGCCGACATTGAAGCCGGACGGGATGAGCGAAGAAGCAAGGTTCGAGGCATCCGCGGTCCAGGCGAGGATGCGGGTCTGGATCGGCGCGCCGATGGCGAAGTTGAGGCCGCCCCAGATGACGATGGCAACGACCATCGGTACCGGATAGGGGCTGATGGCGTAGATCGCGGCCAGCATGACCGCTTGCAGGAAGAGCATGGCGATCAGCGACGGCATCAGCTTCCAGTCGGCGAGCTTGCCGCCGAGAAAGACGCCGATCGTGGCGCCCACGCCGTTGAGCAGCAGCACCCAAGGGATCAGGCTTTCGTCGAGGCCGGTGACTTCGAGCAGCGTCGGCGTGATGTAGGTGAAGAGGCCGAATTGGCCAATCATCAGCATGAGCATGAGGATCAGCGAGGTCCAGACCTGCTGGCGACCGAGCACGCGCACTTCACGCGACAGGCCGGCGGGCCGGTTGGCGGCGCCTGCGGTGCGCGGCAGCAACGCGGCCATGGCGACGATCGCGACGACGCCCAGCGCGCACATCACCCAGAAGGTCGCCCGCCAGCTCCAGAGACCGCCGATCGCGGTGCCTGCCGGCACGCCGATGACGTTTGAGACGGTGAGCCCCGAGAGGATGACCGCCACGGCCCGACCGCGCTGGTCTTCGCGCACCAGGCCGACCGCGACCACCATGGCGACGCCGAAATAGCAGCCATGCGCCACGGCAGTTGCGATACGCAGCAGAAGCATCGAGGTGAAATCGGGCGCCAGCGCGCAGGCGGCCTGGCCGAGGGTGAAGGCAATCGTCAGCCCGATGAGCAGCGGCTTTCGCGAGACCCTGCTGGTTGCAAGCGCCAGAAGCGGACCGCCCATCGCAATGCCGCAGGCATAGCCGGAGACGAGATAGCCGGCGGTGGGCACGGAAACGCCGAGGCCTTCCGCCACCTCCGGCAGCACGCCGGCGATGACGAATTCAGTCGTGCCAAAAGCGAAGGCGGCAATGAACAGGGCAATCAGCGGCAGCATGGCGCAAAGGCTTGAAATGAATGCAGGGCGTCAAACCATGGATACGTGCTGCCGGCAATGCAGAAATTGTCGGCGCCGCTTTAGCTTTTCTTGAGCGAGGTCAGCCGGCCTTCAGCCGCGAGCCGCCGAGCAGTCCGCGTTCCTCGAGCACGGGATAGGCCATGGAGGCGAGCAGCGAGTTGATCTGCTTGAGGTCGCGGATGGTGTCGAGATGGATGGAACTGGTCTCGACGCTTTTGGCCGTGCCGTCGCGCAGGCGTACGAAATGGCTGGCGCTGGTCTCTTTCTCGCGCTCGCGCAGCAGGTCTTTTTCCAGCACCAGTTGGCGGGCCGTTTCCGGGTCGCGCGACACCAGCACGTTGAAGGCTAGCCGCGCGTTGGCCAGCACCGAGGCATGGAAGGCGCTAAGCTCGCGCCAGCCTTCGGGCGTGAACTCCAGGCCGCGCTCCAGCTTTTTCCTGACATGCACCAGCATGTTGCGCACGATGATGTCGCCGACCTGCTCCAGCTTGACGCAGGCGCCGATCAGCTCCTGGCAGCGCAGCGCCTCGTCCTCGCCGAGCGAGTTCTTGGTGACCTTGGCGAGATAGAGCTTGATCGCCGCGTGCTTCCGGTCGACGCGGTCGTCGAGTGCCGCGAGCGCCTTGATCTTGTCGCTGTCGGCGCTTTCATAGAGCTCGATGATGCGCTTCAGCATGATCTCGACCGTCTCGCAGACCCGCACCACTTCGCGGGTGGCGTTGGCCAACGCCTGGCTCGGGGTGTCGAGCGCGCTCTCGTTCAGCGCCGACAATTCGACGACATCGAGCGCCGCCGCCGGTTCGGGCTTGGCGCCGAGCGCCACGATGCTCTCGGAAGCACGATAGACGAGGCCGGCGAGCGGCAGGCCGGCAAGCAGGATGATCACGTTGAACAGGATATGGGCGTTGACGATCTGGTCCGGCCCGGTCGCGCCGAGAAAGCCGACCGGCGGCTTCAGCGTCATGAACAGGATCAGCATGATCAGCGAGCCCATGCCGCGCATCAAGAGATTGCCGATCGGCACCACGCGGACGCCTGGGTCGGCATTGCGGGTGAGCAGCGGCGCGATGATCGAGGAGCCGAGATTGACGCCGAGCACCAGCACGATGCCGAGCTCCGGCGGGATGAAGCCGCGGCCGGCCAGCGTCACCATCAGCAGCACGGCGGCGATGGAGGAGTGGAACAGCCAGGTGATGATTGCGGCCAGCAGATAGGCCGTCACCGGATCGCCGGAGAAATAATTGACGATCATCGGCATCAGCGTGCTCTGGCGCAGCGGTTCCGAGGCCTGGCCGATCATCTCCAGTGAGAGCAGCAACAGCCCGATGCCGACGAGGATGCGGCCGAACTGGCGCCAGTCGCGCCGCTCGGTGGCCATGAACATGACCGTGCCGGCGACGAGGCAGACCGGCACCAGAAGCGACAGGTCGAAGGTCAGCAGCTTGACCACCAGCGCCGAGCCGATCTCGGCGCCGCGTACGGCAAGCTGCCCGGCGGCGCCCGATACGATGCCGGCGCCGGCGAAGGAGCCGACCAGCAGCGTGACGGCGGTGGAGCTCTGCAAGGCGATCGCGAGACCGCAGCCGGCCAGCACCGCCATCAGCGGATTGCGCATGGTGGCGCGCAGCCTGTGACGCAGCACGTCGCCATAGGCGCGTTCGACGCCGGTCTTCACCATACGGGTGGCAAACAGCATCAGCGCCACCGCGCCGGCAAGGTGCAGAAGGACGACGGAACCGCTCATGCCGGACCTCGCGACGAGGCGGCAAGGAAGCGGGAAAGGGTGCGAATCGCGAGCATTTCGAAGGTCAAGACTACAGCGGTTTACATTAGCCGGATAATAAATTTTGCCCGATGCGACCGACGTTCGGCACGCGACGGCGTGTGTCGGAAATGGATAGAGGGCACATTGGTTGCATGCGGCGCGGGGATCGGGCGGCGGCCGTCGCGCGCGGGCCGAGCCGACGGTCGTTTCAGTTTCCTATGATTGTTGAATTTTCTTATATAAGAGCTGGAAATCATTACAGAATTGTAATCCAAGTGTTCAGTTTCGGTTCATGCGGGCACGGCTATCTCCTTGCCTATCGACAACCAAGGAGCACCGACCATGAAGCGTCTCATACTTTCCGCCGTTACCGCCGCGATGCTGGCCGCCACGGCCTTTTCGAGCCAGGCCGCGCCGCTCGTTCAGCCGACCGCGCCGCAGGCGAACTACACCCGGGTCGACTGGCAGAAGCCGGGCGTCGTGAAGAAGAAAGTCGTGGTCAAGAAGAAGGTGATGGTTAAGCGCAGCCATTGGCGCAACGGCCAGAAATATTCCAGCTGGAAGCGCCATCAGGCGGTTCGCGACTGGCACCGCTATGGACTGCGCCGGCCCGGCCCCGGCCAGGAGTGGATCCGCGTCGGCAACGACTACCTGCTGGTCAGCATCGTCTCCGGCATCGTCTTCGGCGCGATCGCCGCGCACTGATCCGGCAACGATCCGAACACCAGGAAGGCGGCCGCTTGGCCGCCTTCTCTTCATCTGTGAAAAGCGGGTACGATGGGCTTTAGGAGTCGTCGCGCCCGGGCGGCTCGATTATATGGAGGGTAAACGAGCCTTTCCCGATGCGCTTTCCGCCCGCTTTCCTCGACGAGATACGCGACCGTGTGCCGATTTCCCAGGTGATCGGCCAGCGCGTCTCCTGGGACAGGAAGAAGACCAATACGTCGCGCGGCGACTATTGGGCCTGCTGCCCGTTCCATGGCGAGAAGAGCCCGTCCTTCCACTGCGAGGACAAGAAGGGCCGCTACCATTGCTTCGGCTGCTCGGTGACGGGCGACCATTTCAAGTTCCTGACCGAGCTCGACGGCATGAGCTTCCCCGAAGCGGTCGAAAAGATCGCCGAGATGGCCGGTGTGCCGATGCCGGTGCGCGACGTCCAGGAAGAACGGCGCGAGAAGGAACGCGCCAGCCTGACCGACGTCATGGAGATGGCGACGGTCTTCTTCCAGGAGCGCTTGCAGGGACCGGAAGGCGCAAAGGCGCGTGCCTATCTGCGCGACCGCGGCCTGACGCCGGCGACGCAGCAGTCCTTCCGGCTCGGCTATGCGCCGGACAGCCGCAACGCGCTGAAGGAATATCTTGCCGCCAAGGGCGTGCCGAAGGCCGACATCGAGGCCTGCGGGCTGGTGCGGCATGGCGACGACATCCCCGTCTCCTACGACTGGTTCCGCGACCGCATCATGTTTCCCATCCCGGATTCGCGCGGCAGGATCATCGCCTTCGGCGGGCGGGCGCTGGCGCCGGACGCTTTGGCCAAATACATGAACTCGCCCGAGACCGAGCTCTTCCACAAGGGCAATGTGCTCTACAATTTCGCCCGCGCCCGCAAAGCGGTGGCCAAGGGCGGCACGGTGATCGCCGTCGAAGGCTATATGGATGTGATCGCGCTGGCGCAGGCCGGCTTCGAGAACGTCGTGGCGCCGCTCGGCACTGCGCTTACCGAGAACCAGCTCGAGCTTCTGTGGCGCATGGCCGGCGAGCCGGTGCTTTGCTTCGACGGCGACCAGGCAGGGCTGAAGGCGGCGTGGCGCGCCGCGGACCTCGCGCTGCCGGCGATCCAGCCCGGGCGCTCGGCGCGCTTCGCACTGCTGCCCGAGGGCAAGGACCCGGACGACCTCGTCAAGATGGACGGTCCCGACGCCTTCCGCGCCGTGCTGGCGGAAGCGAGACCGCTTGCCGACCTTCTGTGGATGCGCGAGACGGCCGGCGGCGTCTTCGACACGCCCGAGCGGCGGGCGGAGCTTGAAAAGACGCTGCGCGAGCTCGCCGGCCGCATCCGCGACGAGAGCCTGCGCTACCACTATCAGCAGGAGATGCGCGAAAGGGTGCTGAGCTTCTTCGGCTCGCAGCGCGGCGCACGGCAAGGTCATCAGGGGGGACGCCAGGACGGCCGGCCGGGCGAGCGCGGCAGGAGTTCGGCGCCCGGCGGAGCGTTCGGGCGGGGTGCGGCGGCCGGCGGGCGCGCCGCCATCACCGAAAGCCTCGGCCGCTCGGCGCTGGTCAAGCGCGCAGGCGAGGGCATGTCGGTGCGCGAGGCGACGATCATCGTGGCGCTGATCAACCACCCGGCGCTGATCGACGAGAATTTCGCCCATGTCGAATTCCTCGACCTCGCCAATTCGGATCTCAGGCGGCTGCACGCCGCCATCCTCGATGCGATGGCGCATGACGCGGCCGATGATCGCGACGCGGTCATCGCCACGGTCGAGCGCGCCGGCTGCGGCGCTATCTGGGAGCGTGCGGTGGCGCTGATCAAGCGGGCGAGGCAGTGGCCGGCGCTCGAAACCGCAGCGCTTGACGATGCCCGCGACGCCTTCAACCAGGCGCTGCACTTGCAGCGCAGCGCCCGCACATTACATAGAGAGCTGAAACAGGCGCAGGCGGCGCTCGATGCAGACCCTTCGGATGAAAACTTCCGGCATCTCGTCGAGATTCAAGCGCAATTCAACGATGTACAGGCAACGGAAGCGCTGATCGAAGGGTTCGGCGTTTCATCGGGCAGGGCTGGACGCGTTTAGGTCCGAACCTGCTCCAAAATGAAGTGGAAATGCGCAGGCGCGTCGAATCGACGCCTCTAAGTCGGGTAATTGATTCGCTTTTTTCATGCGAATCATGCCAGAGGCGCTTGACCTTCTGGCAGATTGGCGGAATCAGGACGATTCGAAACGTTAACCGTGCCCCGGCGTCGGCGGGAAATTTGAGCGATGTGAGGTGCTGGTCACTGGACAGGCATAACGCCTGCCACAGATACCAGGGTTAATCTGGACTTAACGAGAGATGCGGTTACTGGCCCGGCAAGAAGCGTTCTGTTGCGAGCGCATCCGGTATGACCGGTCCGGCAGCTTACGCGGTTGATATTCAGCCGCTTGGAGACGACAAAGAATGGCGACAAAGGAAAAGGAAGAGGTCGAGACCGAACGTGAGGGTGCCACCGATGGCCCTCTGCTCGACCTTTCCGATGATGCTGTCAAGAAGATGATCAAGGCCGCCAAGAAGCGCGGCTATGTGACCATGGACGAACTGAACTCGGTGCTGCCTTCGGAGGAAGTGACCTCCGAACAGATCGAGGACACGATGGCGATGCTCTCCGACATGGGCATCAACGTCGTCGAGGACGACGAGCAGGGGGAGGAGGCCGAGGCCGCCGACGCCGGCGGCGATTCGGAAGAGGACGCCAACGAGCTTGCCGAGCAGACCGGCACCGCCGTCGCCACCACGACCACCAAGAAAGAGCCGACCGACCGCACCGACGATCCGGTGCGCATGTATCTGCGCGAGATGGGCTCGGTCGAGCTTCTGTCGCGCGAGGGCGAAATCGCGATCGCCAAGCGCATCGAGGCCGGCCGCGAGACGATGATCGCGGGCCTGTGCGAAAGCCCGCTGACCTTCCAGGCCATCATCATCTGGCGCGACGAGCTCAACGAATCGAAAATCCTGCTGCGCGAGATCATCGACCTCGAGGCAACCTATGCCGGCCCCGAGGCCAAGCAGGCGCCGGTCGTCGAACGCATCGAGGAAGCGCCCAAGCCCGAGGAAAAGCCGCGCGGCCGCGCGGCAGCGCGCGACGAAGAAGACGACATCACCAATGTCGGCGCGGACACGCGCGGGCTGGAGGAAGAAGAAGACGACGAGGACGAGGCAAGCCTGTCGCTCGCCGCGATGGAAGCGGAACTGCGCCCGCAGGTGATGGAGACGCTCGACGTCATCGCCGACACCTATAAGAAGCTGCGCAAGCTGCAGGACCAGCAGGTCGAGAACCGTCTCGCCGCCGCAGGCACGCTTTCGCCCAGCCAGGACCGCCGGCTGAAGGAGCTGAAGGACCAGCTCATCAAGGCGGTGAAGTCGCTGTCGCTCAACACCGCGCGCATCGAGGCGCTTGTCGAGCAGCTCTACGACATCAACAAGCGCCTGGTGCAGAACGAAGGCAGGCTGCTTCGGCTCGCCGAAAGCTACGGCGTGCGCCGCGAGGAGTTCCTCAAGGAATACCAGGGCTCGGAGCTCGATCCGAACTGGACACGCTCGATCGCCAACCTGACGTCGCGCGGCTGGAAGGAATTCACCAAGAACGAGAAGGACGCGATCAAGGAGCTGCGCGCCGAGATCCAGAGCCTCGCCACCGAGACGGCGATCTCGATCCTGGAATTCCGCAAGATCGTCAACCAGGTGCAGAAGGGCGAGCGCGAGGCGGCTATCGCCAAGAAGGAAATGGTCGAGGCGAACCTGCGCCTCGTCATCTCGATCGCCAAGAAATACACCAACCGCGGCCTGCAGTTCCTCGACCTGATCCAGGAAGGCAATATCGGCCTGATGAAGGCGGTCGACAAATTCGAGTACCGCCGCGGCTACAAGTTCTCGACCTACGCCACGTGGTGGATCCGGCAGGCGATCACCCGTTCGATCGCCGACCAGGCGCGCACCATCCGTATCCCGGTGCACATGATCGAGACGATCAACAAGATCGTGCGCACTTCGCGCCAGATGCTGCACGAGATCGGCCGCGAGCCGACGCCGGAGGAATTGGCCGAGAAGCTTGCCATGCCGCTGGAAAAGGTGCGCAAGGTGCTGAAGATCGCCAAGGAGCCAATCTCGCTCGAAACGCCGGTCGGCGACGAGGAGGATTCGCATCTCGGCGACTTCATCGAGGACAAGATGGCGATCCTGCCGATCGACGCGGCGATCCAGGCCAATCTGCGCGAGACGACGACCCGCGTGCTTGCTTCCCTGACGCCGCGCGAGGAGCGCGTGCTCAGAATGCGCTTCGGCATCGGCATGAACACCGACCATACGCTGGAAGAGGTCGGCCAGCAGTTCTCGGTCACGCGCGAACGTATCCGCCAGATCGAGGCCAAGGCGCTGCGCAAGCTCAAGCATCCGAGCCGCTCGCGCAAGCTGAGAAGCTTCCTCGACAGCTAGGTCAGGCACCCTGATGGGAGAGGCGGTAGTCAGACGGCCCTTTCGCCGCCTCCTCCCAAGGGTCTTCATCTTCTGTCTATTCGGCTTCGCAATTCACTCATTGATCCTGCTTGAAGCCACGACTTTCGGCTATTCCTTCGTGCCGTCGCAGGCTTACGTGAGCAGCCACGATATGATCGCGAAATCGGTAGCTATACCGGTCGGCTGCTTGATTTTGGCTCTTTGCTGCCGAAAGTTTGCGAAGGACCTCCAAAGCCCGAACGTATCCGGCAAGACTCTCTTTCTTTCCGGGTTTGGTATTCTCGTGTTGCCTTTAATTTCCGGGGTTATTGTCCGCGCAACTATCCTGACTGTGTGCCCGCTCTGGTCGGCTGCCTTGATAGGGCAAAATACGCAGCTCGAATTTTCCGTCGATTATGTAGAAGGGCCGTCATTCCGCTGTCCGGATAGAGTGAACCTGGCGGGCATGCCAACAATGACCGGCACTCTATGCGGCGTTGCGGACGACTTTCGTAAGAAACTCTATCACGGCGTTCGGGTCGTATTGACCGGGCGCGGTACCGCGGACGGGCTTTTTGTGGCGGGAATTGATGTTGCTCACTAACTCGGGCGGGCGACACCCGATGAGGGTTGGCACCGCTGATAGGGAAATCAGTCCAGCAATTTGAAAGGGCGCCTCGGGCGCCCTTTTGCGTTTCCAGCCATCGCATTGCCGCCTTGCCGGGGCTACCCGACAGGAGGATACTTTCGCGGTCGGATGCATTTGTGGGCGACAAGCCGGATGCCCGCCCCGGCGCCGGCCTTGACGGCCAGGCGCCTGCTCCGTGGCCCCGGAGGAGGTGTGCCATGACAACCTACATCGTGCTTATCAACTGGACCGAATTGGGCGCCAGGAACGTGCGGGAGTCGCCGAAGCGGCTCGACGCCGCCAAGAAGCTGCTGGGGGAGATGGGCGGATCGTTCAAGGCATTTTATCTGACCATGGGCGAGTGCGACATGGTCGCCATCGTCGAGGCGCCGGACGATGCGGTGCTTGCCCGTTTCGCGCTGATGCTGTCCTCCGGCGGCAATGTGAGGACGCGGACAATGAAGGCGTTTCCGGAATTCGCCTATCGCGAGATCATCAGCTCGCTCGGGTGACGCTCCGGCTAAGGCATGGACCGGCGCGGCCATTGCGCGGCCGCGCCGCATTCCCGATAAAGTCATTCCATGTCCAAGCCCCTGCTGACCGTCTGGTACAACACGCGCTGCCCGGTCTGCGATGCCGGCATCAGGCGCCAAAGGCGGCGGCTGATCGAGGCGGTCAGGGCCGGTCGCATCGAATTCCGCGACATCAATGTCGAGCCGGCAGCACTTTCCGCGTTCGGCGCTTCGCTGGAGGACATCCGCCGCCGGCTGCATGCGACCGATGCCGGGGGCAGGCTGCTGGTCGGCGCGGATGTGGCGATCGCGGTCTGGCGGATAACACCGGGTGAGGGCTGGCTGGCGACACTGTTGGGCAACCCGATCGCGCTGCGGCTGACGCGCTTTGCCTATGACCGCTTCGCCGATCTTCTCTACGCCTGGAACCGCCGCAAAGGCCGCTGGTAGCCGAGTTTCGTCTGCCTGCTCTCCATGGGGAAGGCCCGAATGCATTGCGGGCCTTCCCAGCACCGGTCACTTGGCCGCCGGCTCGCACAGCCAGCCGACGATGCGGCGCACCACGGGCAGCACCAGCAGCAGGGTCGGAAACGCCACCAGCCAGGACAGGCCCCAGGCGGCCAGCCAGATGGCGGGCAGGTTGGGATGAAGGCCGAGGCTCTTCAGCGTCGAGATGAACGAGACGATGAAGGTCATCAAAAGCGACAGCACCAGAGGGCTGACGACAGAGGCATAGCGCGCAGGCAGCTTCCTGCGCCGATTTCTTGCAGTCATTGGGATTTTCCCGAAACATCGGTCCGTCGCATGGCATCCTCTTGCCGGCTCTCGGCATATGCCCGGAAGGACCGGGGTGGATGCGTTGCTTGACGTCAGACGCTTACGGAGCGGTCGGCGACCCTCGTGGGGCGTTCTAGCGGCTGGCTCTCATGAAATCAATCCGGCTGGCGGCGCTTTTAGATACATCGTAAGATATATCTTGACTCGGTGGGGATTGCGACCTAATTAAGATATATCGTAAGACATAACTCAAGGAGCAATCCATGCACAGACACAGTCATTTCGGCGAGCGCATGTTCATGCATATGGCCGGTCGCTTCGGCGGCCGCGGCGGCGGCTTCGGGCCGTTCGGGCAGGGCATGCGCGGCGGCGGCCGCGGTGGCCCCGGCGATATGTTCCGCGCTGGCCGCATGCTGGCTGATGGCGATCTCAAGCTGATCACGCTGTCGCTTCTGGCCGAGGCGCCACGCCACGGCTACGACATCATCAAGGCGCTGGAGGAGCGCACCAGCGGCATCTACAGCCCGAGCCCGGGCGTGGTCTATCCGACCCTGACTTTCCTTGAAGAGGCTGGCTATGCCGTCTCGTCCAGCGAAGGCAACAAGAAGGTGTTTTCGATCACCGAGGCGGGCAGGGCGCATCTCGAGGAAAACCGCGAGATGATCGACCATGTGCTCGACCATCTCGAGCGTTTCGGCCGCAAGATGGCCAAGGCGCGCGACTGGTTCGGCTGGGGCGACGACAGTGAAGACGGCGGCCGGCGCGGCCGCCATGAAAAGCGGGATGAAAAGCGCGACCGCTTCCGTGCGCTGCGCCACCGGCTGCGCGCCGCGCTCAGCGATATCGTCGATGCGCCGGAAGACAAGCAGGCCGAGGCGATCAGCATCCTGGAAGACGCCGCCGC
>NZ_RZSC01000599.1:0-3658 GCF_003998155.1 Mesorhizobium sp. M1E.F.Ca.ET.063.01.1.1 | reverse complement strand
CTCCAGTTCACGCGCCGCCGCTATGCCGGCGCGTGAACTGGAGCCTGTTCCATCCCGATGAAATCGGGACGGGGCTCTGTCTGTTTGTTCGAGCATGATCTTTTCCGAAAACACTTTTCGGGGTCATGCCCGCGTCAGAAGCTGATCTTCATCTGGGCGATGCGATCCCAGAAAAGCACGAGCGATACCGCCAGGCCCACCAGCGCGCCGGCGGCGATCAAGCCGAGGCCGGCGAAGAAGGTCGTCCAGCCGTTGCGGCGCGTTGCGGATTGCAAGGGTGGCTCTGCTTCCTGGACATCGGCACGATGCAGGCCAGGCACGGCGCTCTCGACCGCACCTTCCATCATCCGCTGCCGCTCGACGACACGCTCGGCCACGTAACGCGTGACGGCATCCGCAACGAGCTTCATATCGGTCGATTCAGCCAGCACGACGCGGCCGATGCGCGTGTCCTTGAGGAAGCGGTAGGTGCGGCGGTCGCGCCCCATGGCGACGTGGCTGACGGCATCGATCCACAGTCGCGGCTGCAGGCCCGACGAGACGGCGAAGTCGAAATTGTCCATGTCGGTCGGCACACCGGCGAAGACGGGGGCGAGTTCGGCGGCCATCAAGTCGAGCCGCATGCGGTGCGCCTCGCGCATGTCGACCACCACGTCGTCGCGGTCGGCGAAGGCGTTCTTGACGTCACGGATGGCATCCGCCAGCTTTTGCGACGGTTCGATCGGGGTGATTTTGTCGCCTGCATCCATCATGGCGGCTGCCTCACTGTTGGTTAACAGCGAGTTAACACAGTCGCCGGCAAAATGCACTGCGAGATGGGGCTCAGCTCGCTTCCGCGCCGAATGCGGGCCGCGGGCGTCTGCCGCGGCGCCGCGTGTTGCGGCGCACGACCTCTGCAATCAGGTCAGGAGCTTCCTCGACCAGCATATGGCCTGCTTTCAACACGTGATGCAGGCGGAAATGCGCCGGCAGGCCTTCGGCCTGGTCGACGGGCAGGACGGGATCGTCCGTTCCCCAAACCACCATCACCGGCATGCCCAAGGTCTCCAGCCGTTCGCCCGGTATGACACCTTGCCGGTCGTCCTTGGTCATCATGGCTGCCGTATCGACAAGGATCTGCAACTGGCCTGGCCTTTGACGCATGCGGAAAAGCGCCTCCACCACGTGTCCGGGCGGCAAGCTCCCCGACCCCGACATGGCGGCAAGACAAGCATGAATCTCGTTCCTGTCGGCTGCGGCGGCATAGCGGCGCAGCAGCGGACCGTTGATTTCGGGTCCGAAGCCGCCGGGCGCCAGCAAGGTCAGCGAGGCAACCCTTTCGGGTTCGGCCAGCGCCATCAACGTTGCGATCGCACCGCCCATGGAATGGCCAACGAGGTGGACCTTGCCCAGCCGGCGATCAGAAAGATCCGCGAGGATGGCCCGTGCTGCCGGCTTGGCGCCGCCATTTCCGTCGCACTCCAACGAGTTTCCATGGCCCGGCAGGTCGTAAGCCAGCACCCTAACACCCGGCAGCAATGCGGAAATCACGTCGCGCCATATCTCATGGCAACTGCCGAAGCCGTGCAGCAAGACGATCGTCCTCGAGCCTGCACCGTGCTCGGCGGCATTAAGGGATGGGAGCATGAAATTTATCGGCTGCGAAGCAAAACAAGCGGGTTATTCCAAATGGTGGCTGCATTGCTCCCCGGCCGAGTCGATAGCCAGTAAATTCTTCGCGACTGGGAGCGATCAGCAATGAACCTGATTCATTAGTTTACTCTAATGGTCGTCCTCGTGCCATTTTTGCGATATCCGAGCAGCCAAGGATCGATTCCATCATAGGGTCGACGAGGCTGAGACAGGCTTGCGATCGCTCAGCTTGGGTTGCCGATCCCCGCAGCCCGCAAGGACTGCACCAGCCGATCGGTGAGATCGGCGGGATACTTCCTGTCGACAAAGGTCGCGCGCGGATTGGCTGCGAATTTCGGGAATTCGGCCGTCAGTTCGTCCGCCAGCTCGCTTGCTAGCTTGTCGCGGCCTGAAATCTTGGCGCCGATCAGACGTGCGGCCAGGTAATGCGATTTTGACGCCGTGGTCCTGAGCGATTCGCTGGCGATCGCGGCCCTCTTGGTATCGCCTTGCATGAAGGCTCCGAGAAACAGGCCATAATCCCACCAGGTCGGGTGGCCGCTGAAGGTTTCGACGGCATGTTCCAGGATCGGCGTTCCTTCCTGATATTTGCCGGCGAAGATCAGGCCGTAGCCATAGGCGGCGGCCATGCCGAGATCGTAGGGGTTGAGTTCATAAGCCTTGCGCATCCAGCGGATCGCTTCATCCGTGTTGCCGAGACGCGAGTTGAGGTAGCCATAGGCGCGATGCGCGTGCGGGCTCATCGGCCCCATCTGGATGGCGCGGTGTGCAAACGACATGGCCTGCTCGACCGTTGCGCCGGCCGGATAGGAGTAGTGGTTGTTGACGGCTTCCAGATGCAGGGAAGCGAGCTCCGAGTAAACGAGTGATGACTTGGTGCCTTCGCCGACCAGCTTCTCCAGGCAGCGATACGCGGCTTCGTGCGTCTTGGCGCTCTGGTCGAGATAGTAGCGGTCGTCGAGCACCAGACATCCGATCTGGCTGGTCTGGATGTCGCTCTGATCGATATAGCTGTAGATCGCGCCCGAAGCGGGGACGGTCGAGGTCAGGAGGCTGGCGATATTGCCTTCGACCGCCGAAGACGCGCTTTCGATCGGGTCCAGATTGCGTGACAGGAGAACCCGTCCGGTCGCAACGCTCTGCAATTCGACCGTGACGTTGCCGGAGACCGGTCCGGGAATAATTTCGAAAACAAAGCTGATCGGATCGGCGGAACTATCGCGTGTCCCATCGGCGTCGCGTCCGATGAAGTCTATGGTGTCGAAGCCGGCGAGGCCGGCGCGCAGCGAAGAGGCGACACGGGCCGCCTCCGGCCCGTCGGCCTTGATGGCCACGTAAATCAGAGGCAGGCTGTCGAACTTTTGCGAAGTGACGCTGCCGGTCGCACCTGCCGTTTCGACCGGCGCGGCGGCATCGCCACCGTGGAAAAAGGCATCGCCCTGGCGGATGACGAGCACGCCCAGCATGGCGATGACCAGAACCATGGCGGCCCAGAAGAACCGCAATTGGCGCGTCAGCGATGGGGCGGATGCGGGTGTCGCCGGGGGCGGCATCAACGTGGCATCGACGGGCGCAGCATTCTCGAAATGCTCGGACGAAAGCGCAGAAGCTTGGCCGGCATCGGCGGACAGCCGGATTGCATTCAGCTCGTAAGAAGGCACATAGCCACCGCGCGGAATTGCGATGCGCACCGGCTCGGCAATGCCCTCGTTGGCGAAATAATGGTCCAGAAGCTCACGCAGCCGCCCCGCCTGGACCCTGACGACCGCGTCGGTCGACGCGTCGAAATCGCCGTCCTTGCCGAAGACATCCATGGCGATGGAAACGCCCTTCAGCCTGTCGCCTTCGCCGGCCTGCTCACGCTCGACGAGATAGCGCAACAGCCGGCGGGCACGTTCGGAGCGTCCGAACGTTTCGCTGGCAAGCAGTCGCTCCAATGTCTCGCGCACTGCGGGGGCGGCAGGCGTGGCAGGCTCCAAGTGTCGAACCTTTCGAAGTCGGCACAGGTTAGTAGGTGATCATATAG
>NZ_RZSC01000598.1:0-3660 GCF_003998155.1 Mesorhizobium sp. M1E.F.Ca.ET.063.01.1.1 | reverse complement strand
AGTTGGTGTCGATCTATGGCGCGCGCACCTGCGGGCTCTGCCGCGCCTGCCGCGAAGGCCGCGACAATCTCTGCGAGCATGTTTCCGGCGTCCACGGCTTCCATCTCGACGGCTTCGCGCAGGAGAAGATCAACCTGCCGGCCCGCCTGCTGGTGTCTGCGCCGCCCGGCGTGTCTGAGATCGGCGCCGCGGTCGCCCCCGTCACCTTCGGCACGGTCGAGCACATGCTGTTCGACAATGCCAGACTCGAGCCCGGCGAGACCATCCTTGTCCATGCCGGCGGCTCCGGCATCGGCACCGCCGCCATCCAATTGGCCAAGCGCATGGGTTGCACCGTGATCACCACCGTCGGGTCGAACGACAAGATCGACAAGGCGAAGGCGCTCGGCGCCGACAATGTCATCAACTACCGCGAGGACCGTTTCGAAGGCGTCGTGCGCAAGCTGACCAAGAAGAAGGGCGTCGACGTCGTCTTCGAGCACGTCGGCGCCGATACCTTTGCCGGCTCGATGCTGTGCTTGAAGCGCGGCGGCCGTCTCGTCACCTGCGGCTCGACCTCGGGCGTGTCGACGCAGGTCAATCTGATGCAGCTTTTCCAGCAGCAACTGAAGCTGCTCGGCTCCTTCGGCTGCCGCATGGAGAACATGGCCGACGCCATGCAGAAAATGGCGGCCGGACTCGTCTCCCCCGTGATCGATACCGAAGTCGGCTTCGACGACATCGACGCCGCGCTGAAGCGCATGGAAGGCCGCGACGTCTTCGGCAAGATCATCCTGCGCGTTTAAAGATGGTCGGCAAGGTGCTCAAGAAAGCCCGCCGGGACTTCATGTTCCGCTATGGCCGGCGGTTGCGCCAGATGGAGCACTGGCTGGTGGCGCGGCTGGCCATGGCGATGATCGGTCTGCTGCGTCTCTTGCCGCCGGACAGCGCGCTCAACTTCGCCGACCGAGTCGCCCGCCGCATCGGGCCGCTGGTCGGACGGCATCGGGTGGCCGTCAGCAATCTGCGCCTCGCCTATCCGGAAAAGAGCGATGCCGAGATCGAGGCCATCGCATCCGACATGTGGGGCAACATGGCCCGGCTGGCGGCCGAGTACATCTTCCTCGACGCCCTCTTCGATTTCGACCCGAACGCCGCCAAGCCGGGTCGGGTCGAGGTTCGCGGCATCGACCATTTCGTCGAGATCGCCGGCGAGAAGAAGCCGCATATCCTGTTCACCGGCCATCTCGGCAATTTCGAGTTGCTGCCGGTGGCGGCCGCCACCTTCGGCATGAACATCACGGCGCTCTTTCGCCCGCCCAACAATCCCTACCTTGCCGACTATATCCACTCGACACGCCGCTCGACGATGGGCGGCCTGCTGCCCTCCTCGACCGGCGCGTCATTTGCTCTCGCCGCCATTCTGGAGAAGGGTGGCACCATCGGCGTGCTGGTCGACCAGAAATTCACGGACGGCGTCGAAACGACTTTCTTCGGCCGTCCCTGCCAGAGCAACCCGGTGTTGGGTATGCTTGCCCGCCACTATGAGTGCGATGTCTATCCGGCCCGCTGTGTCAGGTTGCCGGGCAACCGGTTCCGCCTTGAAATCGAGGACAAGCTCATCTTGCCGCGCACCGAAGGCGGCAGCGTCGATGTTCATGCCACCACACAGCTTCTCGCCGACGTCGTCGAGCGTTGGGTGCGCGAGGATCCCGGACAGTGGATGTGGTTCCACAAGCGCTGGGAGATGAGCGGCCGCCGCCGCAAACGGCGTGGGCAGGCCAGAGAGGTCAGCTGAGCCTTCGGGCGGCATCAGGCGCTCAGCGCCGTTCTCCGGCTTGATCAACCCAGCCCGGGCACAACAGCGCCGATGTCTGCACAAGGAAAAGCCGCGAAGATCACGCTTCGCGGCTTTGATCCAGGCTAGCTGAACTGGCCGAGCAATTCCTAGAGGAACGGTATCGTTAGGTTGGGCCGATAGGTATCCATGGTCGCGCCATTGCGGTCTTCGGAGAGCAATGTATCCGAACCGAAGCTTGCCCGCAGCCCGATCACATATTTGTGGACGTTTACGCTGCCCGATGCTTCGGAGAAAGTCAGGTGGTCCAGCTGATAGCGGCCAAACACCGACCAAGGGGTCCCCGAGAACCGGTAGGTAGCCTGCAATGCCGCCGTGACGGTGTCGAAATGCTCGCCAAAGCCGGACAGCCGCGAGAAGCCGAGTTCACCGTCGAAACGCAGATCGTCCTGCGCGAAATACCGCACGATCCCACGGCCGCCCCAATTGTCGAAATGTTCGGACTCGCCGCTGGCCCGCAACTGTCCGTAGTAGACCTGGCCGTAAACCGTCACGTTGCCGAAATAGGCTTGGGCTTCGGGACCTACCGTGAAGGTATAGAGATCTTCGTCGCCAAACTCATCGCCGCCATATCCGGTGATCGTCGCAAATCCGCCCAGCGCATAGCTGCTTGGATCGCGCCAGTAGCCATGGATGGCGCCGCCGTAGCTGTAGATGTTGGTGCCTTCGATCCAAATCGAATCGATAACGGCGTCGGTCTGGATGTTCCAGCGGGCATCGATCGGGAAATTGATCCGAGCGGCGCCACCGGCAGTGGTGCCGTTTGCATCGTCCCCGGGAGTCGCGAAATAGATTCCGCCGAGATATACCTCCCCGTAGCCGGAGATATGCGGTTGTGCGAGTTCCTGGTCCAAAACGACTGGCGCATCGGCAGCAAAAGCCGAAGTTGCGGTTGCCGCGATCGCGGCGCCCAAAAGGAATCGATACATCATAGTTCCCCAAGCCGTCAGAATTGACGCGTCTCGCTTACCATTGCCGCGTAGTGAAGGCCAGCTTACGCAATAGTGAAGGCAGCATAAGCTGTTGTTTTTCTAAGTATGTGAGGCTTTGCTGCAACGCTCCGAAAAGGGGCAGGCGCGCAGGCAGCAATTTCTGCCTGCGACCATCGGCGAACCTCTCCCGGCCCGTTTTCAGTCGGTCACGACGATCCGCGTGTTGCCGTAGCCGACTTCCTTCACCATCGAATAGAAGGTCGCCGCGTTGGCCGTATGCAGGCGCACGCAGCCATGTGAGGCTGGGCGTCCGAGATACCTCACTGCGCCCGTGCCGTGGATGGCATAACCGCCGCGGAAAAACACCGAATAGGGCATCGGCGACATCTCGTATTTGCGCGAGTACCACATCCGGGCTGTCCATTGCGGCCTATAGCTGCCGCGCGGCGTGAAGTAGCCCTTGCGCGCCGTCGACACGCTCCAACGATAAAGCACCTGGCCGTATTTGCTGACGGTCATCGTCTGCGACGACACGTCGATGTTGGCGACCAGCGAGGCCGCCCGACTTGCGATCGGCGTGCCGAGCAACGTGCTCGCCAGCACGGCTGCCATGAGAACGGACTTTTTCATGCGATCAAACCCCTTCGATTGCCCCTTGCCGTCACGCGGTTTTTTTCCATCATTTTGCCCGCAGGTGCGTTAAATACCACACACTCGTTGACGAATCCGCCAATCCGATGCTGCGAATTTGAACGATTTTCCCGCCATGGTTGCCGGTGCGGCACGCACTCTCGACGGTTTAACCCGTTGAGCCTGCCCTGATCATTGTTTGGCTCCGATTATTGTTTGACCCGATTATTGTTTGACGGCGAGCCAGAGGCCGCTTGCAAA
>NZ_RZSC01000597.1:0-3663 GCF_003998155.1 Mesorhizobium sp. M1E.F.Ca.ET.063.01.1.1 | reverse complement strand
TCGCGGTGCTGCCGTTCCAGGGCGACGGAAGCGAACCCGATGTCGAATACATGGCCGATGGTATCGCCGAGGATATCATTTATGGCCTCTCCAATACCCGTTGGCTTTCGGTGATCGCCAAGGGCTCAAGCTTCCAGTTCCGCGACGACAGCCTCGGGACCAGGCTCATCGGCAATGCGCTCGGCGCGCGCTACATCGTCAGCGGCACGCTGGCGCGCCACAACGGGCAGATACGCCTCAATGCCTCGCTCACCGATACCTCGAACGGGCGCCTCGTCTGGTCACAGCGCTTCGACCGCGACCTCGTCGATATCTTCAGCCTGCGCGACCAGATCGGCTCCGAGATCGTCTCGATCCTCGACAAGGAAGTCGACCGGGCCGAGCAGGTGCGGACCTTCCAGGTGCCATGGGAGAGTCTCGAGACCTGGCAATTGGTGCGGCGCGGCCGCTGGCACATGAACAGGCGCACGCGAAGCGACACAGAAATCGCACTCGAATTCTTCGACAAGGCCTACCAGGAGGATCCGAATTCCAGCGCCGTGCTGAACGAACTGGCATGGTGGTATTTCTGGCGGGCCTGGCTGCGCTTCGGCGACAGCGACGACCTGGACAAGGTCGAGGCGCTGGCGCGCAAAGCGCTTCTGATGGACAGCCTCGACGCGCGCCCGCACGCTTATCTCGGCGCGGCCGACATCATGCGCGGCCAGCCGGCGTCGGCCGCCGAGCATCTGGCCGAAGCGATCCACATCAATCCGAGCTTTGCTTTCGCCCGCTCGGCAATGGGCAGCGCGCGCTTGCTGCTCGGCGATGCCGCAGGCGCGATCCCGTTCTTCCTGGATACCGAGCGGCTCAGCCCGTTCGACCTCTACCGCTTCCACAATCTGGGGGAACTGGCCGCCGCATACTGCTTCGTCGAGGACTGGCCCGCGGCAATTGCCGTTGCCGATCGCTCGCTCAACCTTTCGCCGGGATATTTCTACGCCAGGTTTCTCAAGATCGGCGCCTTGATGCGAAGCGGCCGCCGCGACGAGGCCAAGCGGGAACTTGCCATTTTCGCGACCAGACATCCCGACTTTTCCGAGCAGAGGATTCGCTGGATACCGTTCGTGGACGCGGCGAAAAACAACTTCCTGATCGCCAATTTCGATCAAGCCAAGTCCATTGCATGATCACCATCGCCGAAGACAAATCACTGTGACGGAATTCACATACGCCGGACTGAACCAAACCTAGGCCAAAGAGACGGCCGGCATCGCAGTCACGTTGACAGCCGGGGGGCTCGAGCGCGCATGATCAACTGGAAGTATTTCAAAGGCATTTGGGAAGCCCAGAAAAAACAAGGCCCCGTGTCGGCGATGCCGCCTTTCGACATCGATCGGCTGCGCAAGAAGGGCCTGCCGGCGCGCATAGCCAAGTTCCTGGTGCAGGATCATCCCCATTGGTGGCTGGCCTGGCTGCGGCGCTGCCACCCGAACCTCGCCATAGGCAGTAGATTTCTCCTCGTCACCAAGGGTGTGGACGTCCGCGACATATTGGAACGCGGCGACGAGTTCGAGACGCCGTACGGGCCGGAAATGACCGAGCTGGCGAGGGGATCGAACTTCATTCTCGGCATGCAGGATGGCGCCGCGTATCGGCAGATGAAGTCCGCCGTGCTCAGCGCCTTTCCGCCGTCGCAGGTCGAAGCCGCCGTCAGGCCGATCGCCGAGCGCCATTCGCGCGATATCATGACCCGCGCCGCCCCGGGCTTCGATGCTGTCGCAGGGCTGATGAAGATCGTGCCGGTGCGCATCTGCCGGGACTATTTCGGCCTCGAGATCGACGACGAAACCGAATTCGCCGACTGGTCGATCGCGCTCAGCGCGCTGTTCTTCTCCGATCCGTTTGCCGACGCCACCACGCGCCAACTCGCGGTCGTCGGCGGAGATCGCCTGATCAAGGTCATCGATCGTTCGATCGCCGCGATCAGAAACAGGCAGGAGAAAGACGACCGGCCGCTGGCGCGGCTTGTCGCCCAGCTCGATCAGAAGCGCCTGTCGCTGCCCGACATCCACTCCATCATGCTCGGCATGATCGCTGGCTTCGTTCCGACCAACGTGCTTGCCGGGGGGAATTGCCTGGACGTGATCCTGTCGCGCACCGATGCGCGGCAGGCCGTCGATGCGGCGCTTGCCGAGGGCAGCACCGACAAGCTCGACAGGGCGATACTCGAAGCCATGCGCTTCAAGCCGATCTGGATCGGGCCTTGGCGTTACACCAGGCGCGACGCGATCATCGGCCAGGGCACGCGCCGCGAGCGTCTGGTCAAGGCGGGAACGGTTGTGATGCCGGCGACGCTGTCGGCGATGTTCGATCCCGAAATCGTGCAGCGGCCAAATGAATTCGATACCTCGCGGCCACACCGCGATTACATGGTTTTCGGCCACGGCATTCACTTGTGCATCGGTGCCGAGATCGCCCGCATACAGATCGGCGAATGCGTCCGCGCCCTGTTCAGCAAGCCAAAACTCAATCGCGTCCGGGGCAGGGCCGGAAAATTGGCCTATGTCGGCGCCTATCCGGCGAACCTCAAGGTCGATTTCGAGCGCTCGCCGCTTTGCCGCACCGTCGACCAGTCAATGGTCACCGTGGTTTGCCCGATCACCCGCGCCGTGCCGCTGGACGCCGTCCGCGACAAGGTCGGCGCCCTCGGCAATCCGGCGATCGACGAGGTGGGCGGCGCGCTCGACAAGGTCGGATCGATACATTTCACCAGTCTGGCCGTCGCCGCCACCGGCAAGGACGAGAAATCGGGCCTCGACACGGGGGCGCTCGTGCTCGAAATCTCCGGCGACCGCAGCACCGACGATGTCATCGGCGCCATCACGCAGGCCATAGGCCACCGGCTGAGGCCGATTTTCAGGGATGTGTGCGGTCTGTCCGACGGCGGCTCGCTGGAGGACTTCCTGAAAAAACATCATATCGAAATATCGCCGTCCTTCGGCAGCACGGCGGGGCTGGTTTTTTCGGGCACGCCCGGCCATTCGGTGCGCCGCATCCTGGCCGAGGCCAGGCTTGCCGACAGTGTGCGCGAGATCGTCGAAAAGCCGCGCGCCGGCACCGGCAACGCCCTCGCGGTCCTTACCGAGGCGCGCCGGCATGCCCAGGCGCTGGGACAATTCGGCTGGGCCTTCGAGCCGGCCGAAAGCCTGCTGGAGCGGCCGCCGGGCCGCTGGTGGCGGGCCTTGACGACGACGCTGCTCGCGCCGGCGGTGCTCGCCACCGTCGCGATCGTCGTACTTGCCTGCTGGCGCATGACCTATGTGCTTGTGTTCGGAAACCCCCATGGCATCACTTTCACCAACATCGCGATTGCCGGCACCGCGCTTCTGCTGGCCGTTCTGGGGCTGCTGGCGATAGCCCTGCTGTTCGTCGGCTTGTGCTTCCTCGGCTTGCGGCGCCTCGAGGACAAGGACTGGCCGCAGAACACGCCGGTCGACATAGGCGCCCTGGACAGGATCCTCGCCAATGAGGACCATTGCGCGCAGAACCATCTCACCGCGATCTCGACGATGAAGGCGGGCATCTTGCGGCGGCTGGCGCTGAGGCTCACCTTCTACCTGATCTCGATATCGGCGCAGAAGGTGTTCAAGCCGAGCTTCCTTGCCACCATCAACACCATCC
>NZ_RZSC01000596.1:0-3683 GCF_003998155.1 Mesorhizobium sp. M1E.F.Ca.ET.063.01.1.1 | reverse complement strand
ATATTGCTCGAGGCCGGCCATGGCGCCGTGCTCCTATGCGGATTTGCGTTTAGCCGCGGAGGCCTTCGCCCGCACCTTCGATGAAGATTTGCCGGCTTTGCCGCCGCCCTCTGCGTTCAGGCTCTTCTTCAGCGCGTCGAACAGGTTGACGACATTGGACGGCTTCGCCGGCGCTTTGACCTTGGGCGCCTTCTTGCCGGCCTTCTTGGCGCGGATCAGCTCGAGCAGCGCATCCCCGTAACGGTCGTCGAACTTCGAAGGGTCGAACTTCGTCCTCTTCTGGCTGATGATGTGCTCGGCGATATCGATCATCTCGTCATCCGTCCTGGTTGCCTCGATGTCGTCGAACACGGTGCCTGGCTGGCGCACCGTATCGTCGTAGCGCAGTGTCGTCAGCACCATACCCTTGCCGAGCGGCTCGATCACCACGGGGCGCTCGCGTTGGTAGAGCACGATGCGCGCGAGGCCGGCCATCTTCTTTGCCGCCATCGCGTCGCGGATGACGGCAAAAGCCTCTTGCGACACCTTGTCCGCCGGCGAGACATAGTAGGGTGTGTCGAGATAGATCTGCTCGATCGAGGATTTCTCGACGAAGCCGTCCAGGCTCATCGTGTGCGAGGACTCGATCTCAACCGCCTCGATCTCGTCTTCCTCGATATGGACGAAGTCGCCGTCGCTGACCTCGTAGCCCTTGATTTCGTCGCCTTCTTCCAGCGGCTTGCCGGTCTCGGCGTCGACATAGATGCGCTTGACGGTATTGCCGGTCTTGCGGTTGAGGATGCGGAACGAAACCTTCTCGGCATGGGTGACGACGTTGGTCAGCTCGATGCCGCAAGTGACCAGCGACAGTTTCAGATAGCCCTTCCAGGCGGGGCGCGGTGCCATGGCGAACTCCTGCGCGATGCGATCTCAGTCGCAACGGACAGGGGCTCGCTTGGGTTCCGGGCGTGCGCCTTGTCGTTGCATAGCCATCAGGCCGCCAGCAGGTTGATCCTGTTCTCGGCAATCTCGGTGAGCTTGCGGTCGGTGGCCTGCTCTTCCTTAAGGTTCTTGGCCAGCACATTGGCGCAGTCGCTGCGGCCGAGTTGCCTGGCCCAGGCGATCAGCGTGCCGTAGCGTGTGATCTCGTAGTGCTCGACCGCCTGCGCGGACGCGATCAGCGCGGCATCGAGAACCTCCTTGTCGCCGACGTCGCCGCTCACCTCGTCGGCTTCCTCGAGGATGCCGTCGATGGCCGGGCAGTTGATGGCCTTGGCCTTGACGCCATGCAGCTCGAACACCTGCTCGACGCGATCGATATGGCCCCTGGTCTGTTCGAGATGTTTTTCGAAACCGGCCTTCAGCTGCGGGTCGGTCGCCTCGCCGATCATCTTCGGCAGGGTCCGCTCGATCTGCTTTTCGGCATAGTAGATCTCGCGCAGCATATGGATGAAGAGGTCGTCCAGCGTCTTGATGTCTTTCGAAAAGAAACCCATGGCTTTTGCCTTCCCTTGCTTGTGCCGGGTGGGGATTCGAACGGCGGCGCGGCCGCCTTCGTCGGAGCGATCCGCACGGTCGTGAAGGGTCAACGTGCCCCTCCCCGGGCGGGTTCCTGACGTTTTCCGGACGCGCAATGAAATTTCCGGGCGGCGGCCGAACGTGAAACAGAAGCGCGCCCAAGCGACATCGGGACGAAACATATGTGATGCAAAAGTCACACGATCCGAAATCGCGACAAAAGGCGTGGAAAGACCGCGAATCAGCCGCATTCCAGCCACGAAGCAACGACTTTCGGACCAGAAATTAACATGACGTTCACCGACTATTCACGCCTCGACGCTATGCTCTCGGACAATTCGGAAGGGACATCCGAAAACGGGACAGGGACAGGTAAAATGAACTTCTGGAACCACATCGCCGGCTATGCCGCCGCCATTCGCGAATTCGTCGCGCCGACCTATCGGCCCGAGCGCTATTATATGCGCGGCCCAGGTCCGGCCTGCGCGCGCCGCGGCAACACGCTCGGCGTCGGCACGAACTGATCACGATGCCCGACAGCCGCCACAACAGCCGGATCTGCAAGCCGGCCGCCGACAGCCGCGCCACGACCTATCGTGACGAGCGCCCCGCCGTCGCCGACGGCAGGCGTGCGACAACGCCGCGACTTTGACGCCGCCGCCGGCTGGCTTAGTGTCCCCCTGGTTTAGCGTAAGGGAGGCACAAGCAGCCGGGGCCAACATGACCGACCTGCCCGAACCGAAGCGTCCACTTCTCCCAGGCCAAGCTTACGACGCCCGCCAGCCGCTGATCGTCTTCGACGGCGTCTGCGTGTTCTGCTCGGGCTTCGTCCAAATGATCGTCAAGCTCGACCGCGACAAGCGCTTCCGCTTCGCCACGGCGCAATCGCCGTTCGGCGAGGCGTTGTTTCGCAAATACGGCCTGCCGACCGACAATTACGAAACCAACCTGGCCATCATCGACGGCGTGGCCTTCACGAAGCTCGACAGTTTCGTCGCCGTCATGGCGGCGCTCGGCTGGCCCTGGCGCGCGGCGAGGCTGCTGCTCGTCCTGCCGCAGCCGCTGCGCGACTGGCTCTATGACCGCGTCGCGAAAAACCGCTATGCGCTGTTCGGCAGGAAGGACAGCTGCGAGATCCCGTCCGCCGAACTGCGGCAGCGGCTGATCGGCTAAAGCATGTCTCGCGAAAGTGGGAACCGGTTTCGCGACAAAGACATGCATCAGGCCATCGGTGGCGGTTGTCGTCCGCTATCTCGACCGGTCATGGTCCGCAAGGTTCGAGCACGATCGCTGCCGCCGCCGCGCTGCCCAGCTCGCGACAGCCTTTGGCAGTGCACAGCGTCCAGCCTTCCCCGGTCGCGCCGGAGGCTGCCAGCACCAGGCGCGGCTGCGGCCCGATCCGCGGCGTATAGACCCACCAGCCGTCCCTCAGCACCGAGCCCTGTGGCGGCTCCATGCCGGCGCCGGAGCCCTTCACGCGAGCCTCAACGATCCGCAGCCCGGCAGGCGTCACTGTCCAGTCCTCCTGCCAGCGCGTGCGCTCCACCGAATGCGTCCAGGACAGCGTGAAGGCGGCCGTGGCCAGAACCACGGTTTTGCCGGCAGCAAGGATGCAAAGGCTCACGCAGCGTCCCTTGCCGAGGCCTGGCGCGCGCGCCAGCAGTGCCAGCCGATCCACGCAAACGACAACACCCAGCCGGTCTCGTCGGTAAGCGGCAGCGCCGCGACCAGGAGCACGCCGGCAACGAAAGCGACGATGCGCTCCCACCAGGCCATGCGGCGGGCGAGGAAGCCGACGGCGGCGGCGCCCCAGAGCACGATGCCCATGCAGGCCTTGACGACGATGTAGGCGACCTCGACCGGATAGCCGAACGAGGCGGCGATCGGGCCGGCATCCTGCAGCATCAGCGCCGGCGTGTAGACCGCCATGAACGGCACGACAAAACCGGCGATTGCGAGCTTGGTGGCCTGGATGCCGATCTTGAGGCCGCTTTCCCTGGCCATGGGAGCGGCGGCGAAGGCGGCGAGCGCCACCGGCGGGGTCAGATCGGCCATGATGCCGAAATAGAAGACGAACATGTGGCTGACCAGCAACGGCACGCCGAGCGACAGAAGCGCCGGGCCGGCGAGCGAGGAGGTGATGATGTAGTTGGGGATGGTCGGGATGCCCATGCCGAGCACAAGGC
>NZ_RZSC01000595.1:0-3701 GCF_003998155.1 Mesorhizobium sp. M1E.F.Ca.ET.063.01.1.1 | reverse complement strand
CTGCTGCCGGCCGACGTCGACGCCAATGTCGCGCTGGTGGCGGGATCGAACAAGATTTCGGTCGACAGGCTGGTGATCAAGACGGGCCGCTCGACCTTCGACTTCGCCGGATCGATCGGGCCGAAGCCGGCAGCCGCGGGCGAAGAGCCGTCCTATCGCTATGATCTCATCAGCGACGGCTCGACGCTCGCGCCGTCGGAATCGCCGGAGCCGGCGCTTCAGTTCCTCGCCCGCATCGCCGGCGTCTACCAGACCAAGAGCCGCAAGCTCGTCGCCGAGCAGATCGGCGTCCGCTCCGGCGGTTCGAGCGAGGTGCTGGGCAGGGCGTCGCTTGCCTTCATCGACAACGGCCCGCCGGGCGTGTCGCTTTCGCTCAATGTCCACGACATGCCGGTCTCGCATGTGAAGCAGTTGTGGCCATGGTTCTCCGCTCGCAATGCCAGGCTTTGGGTGCTCGACAATCTGTTCGGCGGCCGCGTGGTCGACGCCAACCTGCAGTTCCAGGTCGTGCCGGGGCGGCTCGGCAACGGCGTTCCGCTTTCCGGCGACGAGGTGTTCGGCCGCTTCCAGGTCGAGGGCTCGCGCTTCGACACGGCGGGCCGCATTCCGCCGATCCGCGACGCCGTCGGCGTCGTCGCCTTCCATGGCAACGACGTCGATATCACGCTGTCCTCCGGCAACGTCTATATGCCGAGCGGCCGCACCGTGGCGGCAAGCGGCGGCACGCTCACCGTGAAGCAGGCGAACCGTTCGCCGGTCATCGGCGCGCTCGATATCGATGTCGCAGGCGAAGCGTCGGCGATCGCCGAACTCGCCTCCTATGAGCCGATCAACGCCATGCGCCATGTCGGCCTCGCGCCGGAGGATTTGAGCGGCGACGTCACCGGCCATGTGCGGGCCGACATCCCGCTGACCTCCGGCGTCGACACCTCGACGCTCGATTGGCTGGTGGCGCTGGACTACCAGGATCTTTCTTTAGCCAAGCCGTTCGAGGACCAGACGGTGACCGAGGCCGACGGCTCGATCACCGTCAGCCCGGACCGCGCGGTGATATCGGCCAAGGCGAAGCTCAACGGCATTCCGGCGGAGCTCGATCTCGTCGAACCGCTCGAGGACGACGGTCCGCCGCGCAGCCGCAAGGTCGCGCTCGTCCTCGACGACAAGACGCGCGAGGCGACGATGCCCGGCCTGTCGCCGCTGCTTGCCGGAACCATCATGGTGGCGATCGACAAGAGCGGCGAGGGTGGTCAAGACGTTTCGGCCGACCTGACCAACGCCAGGCTCGACATTCCCTGGGTCGGATGGAGCAAGGGGGCGGGCATTCCGGCCAAAGCCACCTTCACGATGGCCAAGTCGGGCAACACCACCACGCTGTCCGATTTCAATCTCGACGGGAAGAGCTTTTCGGTCGAAGGCGACGTGACGCTGGTCAATGGGGCGCTGTCCTCGGCCCGCTTCAGCAGGGTCGCGCTCAACAGGGGCGACGATGTCGCCGTCTCGGTGAAACGGTCGGGCAAGAGCTATGCGGTCGACGTGAGCGGCGATTCACTCGATGCCCGCTCGCTGATCAAGCAGTTCACCACCGACGTCGACACGGCCACGAAAGGCGCCGGCGCCGACGCGATCTCGGTGAGCGCCGACGTGAAGTCGCTTACCGGCTTCCACGACGAAGTGCTGTCGAACCTGAAACTGGACTACAGCGGCGCCGGCTCCCGGGTGAATGGTCTCGATGTCAGCGCGACGGCGAGTTCGGGTGCCGCGATCACCGTCAAGAACAGCACCGGCGACGCCGGCCGAGCGCTCAGGATGAAGTCGGCCGATGCCGGGGCCATCCTGCGTTTCCTCAACATATACGAACACATGGAGGGCGGGGCGATCACGCTGTCGCTCGCGGGCGCCGCCGACGGGCCGATGAAGGGCCAGGTCGACGCCAGCAATTTCTACGTCGTCAACGAGCCGAAGCTCGCTTCGATCGTGTCGACCAAGCCGGCCGGCGACACGCGCAGCCTGAACCAGGCGGTGAAGGCCGATATCGACACGTCAAGGGTGCAATTCGAGCGCGGCTTCGCCGAGATCGACAAGGGCTCGGGCTATCTCAGACTGGCAAACGGCGTGCTGCGGGGGCCGCGCATCGGCACCACCTTCCAGGGCATGCTCTACGACAAGGACAACAACATGGACATGACCGGCACCTTCATGCCGGTCTATGGGCTGAACCGCATCTTCGGCGAGTTGCCGCTGTTCGGCCCGCTGCTCGGCAACGGCCGCGACCGCGGCCTGATCGGCGTCACCTACCGCCTGCGCGGCAACGCAAACAAGCCGAGCCTCGACATCAACCCGCTCTCGGTGATCGCGCCCGGAATATTCCGATCGATCTTCGAGTATCGGTAGGACGACCGGCCGATCAGACCGGCCGCACCAGAACGTGCTTCTTCTTGCCGAGCGAGAGTTTTACGACACCCTCCGCGCCCAGATCCTGAAGCGTCACAACGCTGCGGTCGTCCGTTACGGGCTGGTCGTTGAGGCGGACGGCGCCACCCTGGATATGCCGGCGCGCTTCGCCATTGGAGCCGGCGAGCCCTGCCGTCACGAACAGCGACAGGATGCCGATACCGGCCTCGAGATCGGCCTTGGCCACTTCGACGCTCGGCAGCGTGTCGGCGAGCGCGCCTTCCTCGAAAGTCTTGCGCGCGGTCTCGCTTGCCGTCTCGGCCGCCTCGCGGCCATGCAGCATGGCGGTGATCTCGGTGGCGAGGATCTTCTTCGCCTCGTTGATTTCCGAGCCGCCGAGCTTTTCGAGACGCGCGATCTCATCCAGCGGCAGCGTCGTGTAGAGCTTCAGGAAGCGGCCGACATCGGCGTCCTCGGTGTTGCGCCAGTACTGCCAGAACTCGTAAGGTGACAGCATGTCGCCATCGAGCCAGACCGCGCCCGAGGCCGACTTGCCCATCTTGGCGCCGGACGAGGTGGTGAGCAGCGGCGTGGTCATCGCAAACAGCTGCACGCCTTCCATGCGATGGCCGAGGTCGATGCCGTTGACGATGTTGCCCCACTGGTCGGAGCCGCCCATCTGTAGCCTGCAGCCGACGCGCTTGTAGAGCTCGACGAAATCGTAGGCCTGCAGGATCATGTAGTTGAATTCGAGGAAGGACAGCGACTGCTCGCGGTCGAGCCTGAGCTTCACGGAATCGAAGGCGAGCATGCGGTTGACGGAGAAATGCCGGCCGACATCGCGCAGGAAATTGACGTAGTTGATCTCCATCAGCCAGTCGGCGTTGTTGATCATGATCGCGTCGCCGGCGCCGCTGCCGAATTTGAGGTAGGGCGCGAAATTGCGGCGGATGCCGACCAGGTTGTCCTCGATGTCCTGCGGCGTCAGCAGCTTGCGCGCCTCGTCCTTGAAGGATGGGTCGCCGATCATCGAGGTACCGCCACCCATCAGCGCGATCGGCCGGTGGCCGGTCTGCTGCAGCCAGTGGAGCATCATGATCTGGATCAGCGATCCGGCATGCAGGCTCTTGGCGGTCGCGTCGAAGCCGATATAGGCGCTCACCGTTTCCTTGGCGAAAAGCTGGTCGAGGGCGGATTCATCCGAAATCTGGTGGATGAAGCCGCGCTCGCTCATGATGCGCAGGAAATCGGATTTGAAGCCGGACATTTTTTCTTCCTGGAGATCGCCCAGCACTCGGCCGAGCCTGACT
>NZ_RZSC01000594.1:0-3702 GCF_003998155.1 Mesorhizobium sp. M1E.F.Ca.ET.063.01.1.1 | reverse complement strand
CCCCGGCGCCGCGCATCGCCGATGGCCTGCACGGCGTAAGGCGTCGAGCCGCTGGCCGAGATGGCGATCAGGCAGTCACCCTTGCCGATATTGGCGTTCGCCACGGCCGCCGCGGCTTCCTCGACGTCGTCTTCAGGCCCGCCGGCAAGCGTGTGGAACGCCTCGTCGCCGCCCGCGATCAGGATGGCGATGCGGTCACGCGCGATGCCGAAAGTGCCGGGAAGCTCCAGCGCATCCGCAACCGCCATCAGGCCGGAGCTGCCGGCCGCCGCATAGGCAAGCCTGCCGCCGGTCTTCAATTGCCTTGCGATCAATTCCGCGGCCTCGGCGATGGCCGGAATGGCGCCGTGAACGGCCTTGGCGGCCTCGATCTGGGCATTGGCCAGGAATGAAAGGATGGCATCCGGGGTCTGGACATCCAGCCCCTCGGCATTCTGATGAAGCGCTTCCGTGCGCGTCTCGGCCATCCGCTTTCCTCCAACTAAGGGGACCATACCAAAAAAATACCACTTGTCCACATCCATTAACGTTTTTCGTGCCCGGCATTCTCCTTGCCGGCAAATTTCCGCGCTTTTTCAATAAAATACGCCTTAATCTTTTTTTGAACCGAAATTAGCGCTTGGCTATTGGTATTTTATTGGTATTATCCGCGGCGAGGAGAAAATCGTGTGAAATTCGTGCTTGGCATCGATGGCGGCGGCACCAGCTGCAGGGCGGCCCTTGCGACCGTCGACGGCGCTGTGGTCGGTCGCGCCAAGAGCGGCGCGGCCAACATCCGCACCGATCTTACCGGCGCCCGCGCCAACATCGTCGACGCGGCAAGGCAGGCTTTTCTCGCCGCCGGCCAGGATCCGGAGCTGATCCCTGAGACGCCCGCCATCCTTGGTCTGGCCGGCGCCAATGTCGGCACCTACAGGCAGCAGTTGGAAGCGATCCTGCCCTTCAGCAAGAGCCGCGTCGAGACCGATGCCGAGATCGCGCTCGAAGGCGCGGTCGGCTCCGGCGACGGCGCCATGGCGATCCTCGGTACCGGCACCGCCTATATGGCGCGCAAGAACGGCAAGTCGCGCGCCATCGGCGGCTGGGGGTTTCAGGTCGGCGACCAGGGCAGCGGGGCCCGCATCGGCCGCGATCTGCTCGAGCAGACGCTGCTCGCCTATGACGGCATCCGGCCCGGCTCGCCGCTGACGGAGGCGATGCTCGCGGTCTTCCGCAACAACCCCGAGGATGTTGTCGAATTCACCACCAACGCCAAGCCCGGCGACTTCGGCGGTTTCGCGCCCAAGGTTTTCGAGCATGCCGCCAAGGGCGACCTCGTCGCCAACTGGATCCTCGACAAGGCGGTCGCCGACGTCGAGGCTTCGCTCGGCGCGCTCGATCTCGCCGACGATGCTCCGCTTTGTCTGCTCGGCGGCCTGGCGCCGCTCTATGCGCCGCGTCTGTCGGCGCGTTACCAGGCGCTGCTGAAAGCCCCGCTCGACGATGCGCTCGGCGGCGCGGTGCAGATGGCGGTGCGCATCTTTGCCGGCAAATCGGGGGCTGCCCTGTGAGCGCCGCCAACCAGATCTTCGCCATGCTGCCGGAGGCGCCGCGATGAGCGCCGCCGACCAGATTTTCGCCATGCTGAAAGAATCCTCGCAGAGCGGCGCGCCGCTCTACCTGCAGCTCAGGAAAAGCATCGAGGAAGCGGTCAATCGCGGCCTGATCGGCCCGGGCGACGCGCTGCCGTCCGAGCGCGACATCGCCAGCAAGGCCGACATCTCGCGCGTCACCGTGCGCAAGGCCGTGCAGGATCTGGTCAAGGGCGGCATCCTCGTCCAGCGCCACGGATCCGGCACCTTCGTCGCGCCGCGCATGGAGCGCGTCGAGCAGTCGCTATCCCGGCTCACCTCCTTCACCGAAGACATGGCGCGCCGCGGCATGGTCGTGCGCTCGGCCTGGCTCGACCGTGGCCTCTACGCGCCCTCGCCTGATGAGATGATGGTTCTCGGCCTGTCGTCGAACGAGCTGGTGGCGCGCGTGGCGCGCCTGCGTATCGCCAACGACACACCGCTGGCGATCGAGCGCGCGGCAATCTCGGCCAGCGTCCTTCCCGACCCAGAGACGATCGGCTCCTCGCTCTACGCGACGCTGGAACTGACCGGCAATCGTCCGGTGCGGGCGGTTCAGCGCATCTCGGCCGCGAATCTCGGCGACGATGACGCGCGCCTGCTGGAAGTGCCGCCGGGGGTTGCCGGACTGCACATCGAACGCATTTCCTATCTGGCGAGCGGCAAGGTGATCGAATTCACCCGTTCGATCTACAGGGGCGACGCCTATGACTTCGTCGCGGAACTCCGGCTGACCGGGCCGGGAGAGGAGAGCCGGCCATGAGCGCAACCACCACCCATATGCGGCGCGAGATCGAGGAAATCCCGCAGGCCACCGCCCGCCTGCTCGATGGCTCGGCCAAGGCGCTTGCCGAGGCCGGCCGCGGCCTTCGCGAGCGCGATCCGAACTTCGTCGTCACCGTGGCGCGCGGCTCGTCCGACCACGCCGCCACCTTCACGAAATATGCCGTGGAGTTGACCGCCGGCCTCGCCGTCGCTTCGGTCGGCCCGTCGATCGCTTCGATCTACGGCGCGAAGCTGAGGCTGCGCGGCTCGGCCTGTCTCGCCATCTCGCAGTCGGGCAAAAGCCCCGACATCGTCGCCATGGCCGAAACGGCCAGGGCCGGGGGCGCGCTGACCGTCGCCATCACCAACACCGCCGACTCGCCGCTGGCGCGGGCCTCGGACTATGCCATCGACATTCTGGCCGGGCCGGAGCGCAGCGTCGCGGCCACCAAGACCTTCGTCAATTCGGCTGTCGCCGCCCTGGCGCTGATGGCGCACAGCACAGGCGATGAGCCGCTGCTTTCAGCGCTCGCCCGCCTGCCGGAGCATTTCGAGAAGGCGATCGCCTGCGACTGGATGGCGCTCGCCGCCGCGCTCGAGACGCCGCAGTCGCTGTTCATCCTGGGACGCGGCCCGTCCTTCGCGATCGCCAGCGAGGCGGCGCTGAAGTTCAAGGAGACCTGCGCCATGCATGCCGAGGCCTACAGCGCGGCCGAGGTCATGCATGGGCCGCTGGCTCTTGTGGGACCAGGCTTCCCCGTCCTGGCGCTCGCCGCCCGCGACGCCTCCGAGCCCTCGGTGGCCGAAGCAGCAGACAGCGTGGCGGCCAAGGGCGCGGCCGCTTTCGTCACCTCCGGCAAGGCAAAGAACGCCAGGCTGCTGCCGCATGTCGCGACCGGCCATCCGCTGACCGATCCGCTGCCGCTGATCGTGTCCTTCTACGGCTTCGTCGAGGCCTTCGCCCGCCATCGCGGCCTCGACCCGGATGCGCCGCGCAACCTGCGCAAGGTAACGGAAACCGTATGAGCGACCGTTTCGCCCTCACTGGCGCCCGCATCTTCGATGGCGCCGACTGGCATGACGATGCGGCCCTCGTCGTCAAGGACGGCATGGTCGAGGCCATTCTGCCCACTGGTGCCATTCCGTCCGGCGTCTCCCTGTTCGAGACCGGCGGCGGCCTGCTGGTTCCCGGCTTCGTCGACATCCAGGTCAATGGCGGCGGCGGCGTCATGCTCAACGACCATCCCGACGTCGCCTCGATCGAGACCATCTGCCGGGCGCACGCGCCGTTCGGCACCACGGCGCTGCTGCCGACGCTGATCACCGA
>NZ_RZSC01000593.1:0-3727 GCF_003998155.1 Mesorhizobium sp. M1E.F.Ca.ET.063.01.1.1 | reverse complement strand
GGGTCGCAGTGTAGCTGGATCACGCCCCCTTTGCCAAATCGATATGTCTTAAAGCGTACAGGCTCCACGGCTAACAGATGGCGCTCCAAGCGGCAGCTGGACCGTCAAAGAAGGCATGCAATCCAGCCGCACAGATGTCGCCATCGCCTCTCGCCACTGCCGCCCAAATCACATTAGAATCCCGTCATGACCGACAAGCGTGCCCAGAACAACCTCCCGGACATCGTGGATGTCGTGATGGAAATGGGACGTGGCGCAGAGTATGTTAATGCTCCCCCCTCCCCTCGCCTGCCGGTGCCGACCAGCGAGAAAAGTGGGCTTCCGGGTCACCTTGAAGGCTTGGCTGATCGCGCGCGTGGCTATGTCGAAGCGGCCAGTTCGGCGAACACGCGGCGCGCCTACGCCTCCGACTGGCGTCATTTTGCCAGTTGGTGCCGACGGCAAGGCGTCGAAACCCTTCCGTGCGATCCCCAGGTCGTTGGCCTCTACGTCACGGCCTGTGCATCCGCCAAGGTTAGCGGCGGTCGAAGATCCAATTCGGTGGCGACGATCGAGCGCCGGCTTTCCTCGCTCTCCTGGAACTATGCGCAGCGTGGCCAGCACCTGGACCGCAAGGACCGGCATATCGCAGCTGTGATGGCCGGCATCCGCAACACACACGCCTCCCCTCCTCGCCAGAAAGAAGCCATCCTGCCCGAGGATCTCATTGCCATGTTGGAGACGCTGGACCGCGGCAAGCTGCGCGGCCTGCGCGATCGCGCTATTTTGCTCCTCGGCTTTGCCGGCGGACTCCGACGCTCGGAGATCGTCGGCCTGGATTGCAGCCGCGACCAGACGGAAGATGGCCGCGGCTGGATCGACGTTTTGGACAAAGGCGTTCTCGTCACACTGCGTGGCAAGACGGGCTGGCGCGAGGTCGAGATCGGCCGCGGCTCGTCCGACGCCACCTGCCCCGTCGTAACATTGGAGATCTGGCTGAAATTCGCCCGGATCGCGCACGGGCCACTCTTCCGGCGCGTCACCGGCAAAGGAAAGACGGTCGGCGCCGACCGGCTCAACGCTCAGGAGGTGGCCCGGTTGGTCAAGCGCACAGCCTTGGCCGCTGGCGTGCGCAGCGATCTCTCCGAAGGCGAGCGGGGACAGAAGTTTTCCGGCCATTCACTGCGCGCCGGCCTCGCTTCCTCTGCCGAGGTTGATGAGCGCTATGTGCAGAAGCAGCTTGGCCACGCCTCTGCGGAGATGACCCGCAAGTACCAGCGGCGGCGTGACCGCTTCCGGGTCAATCTGACCAAGGCGTCCGGGCTCTGAAAGGCCCCTCTCTTCCCCCCTTTTGAGGGGGTTGCGCAACGGTAGCCTAGCGTTTCGATTGGAATCTGGAAGTAAAAGCGACAGCGGCTTCGCTAGAGTGTGGCCCTTTCGTCGAAGCGGTTTCACAAAGACGCGACTTGGCATCTGTCGGGGAATCTCGCTCTCCGTCGTCGACGGGCCTGGGCGACGAGCGCGTTCACATTCTCGTCTGGTGAGCGCTATCAACGCCACCATTCCGTCCTGACACTTGGCGCTTATCGTGATGGCGACGGGGTGATGAGCGCTGCCCCTTTCCACCGACGCGGCTGTCAGCTGGAACGCTTGGCTGCTCGTTCAAGGGAGACGAAAGGTGACATGGCCGCTTTGCAACGTCGCGTCAGCCCAGTCCATCCATGTTGATCTGTAGACATTTGTCAGAAGCTCATCGTGATCACTTGCCGGGCCCTGGCGCGGTGCGAGTGGCCCAAGGAAGCCGATAAGAACAGGTCGTGACGCTTGGCTAGGCAGGTTTTGTCCGCAGACAAAATCGCCGAATTGTGTAGCATATTCAGTTGCATGAATCATAGGATCTGATCCTGTCCCGAGACCATTAAGCTTTTGTTAACTTTAAATTTCTTGCCCGGACGAGCGAATCACACATAATGACGGTTGCTTGGCGCTTTTCCGTCAAAAATCGTTTTTAGAAAGTCTCGATTGAATGAACGTGAGTTCGCCCGTTCCTACAAAAATCCCGCTGCCGTTCGAGAAAAGCATCCTCGATCAGGGGGACCAGATATCGAAGAAGCTGCATCTGCTTTCGATGCAACGCTTCCCTCCTCACGCAAAGAAGAATCTTCGTTCGTTCTCGCTGGCGGAGGTTGCCACATATCTGGGTGTTTCCCAGAGCCATCTGAAGAAACTGCATCTGGAAGGAAAGGGACCGGTGCCCGAAACCTCGACGTCGGGCAGGCGCTCGTACACTGCTGAACAGATGCTTGAGCTGCGCCAGTATCTCGACCAGTACGGTCGATCTGAAGCTCGCATGTATGTTCCCCATCGGCGAGCGAGCGAGAAACTTCAGATCTTAGCTGTGGTCAATTTCAAGGGGGGCAGCGGCAAGACCACTACCGCTGCCCACCTAGCCCAATATCTTGCGCTTACCGGGCACCGTGTCCTCGCTGTCGATCTCGATCCGCAGGCGTCGCTTTCTTCGTTGCATGGGTTCCAACCTGAACTCGACCAGACGAAATCACTGTACGACGCGATTCGTTATGACGACGGGAAGGTGTCTCTCTCGGAAATCATCAAGCCGACGAATTTCCCGGGCTTGGATATCGTCCCTGGGAACCTAGAGCTGCAGGAATTCGAATACGACACGCCTCTGGCTATGACGGACAAGTCTTCGAATGTGGGCAGGGCGTTTTTCACGCGTATCTCGAACGCATTGATGGAGGTCGACGATCGCTATGATGTCGTAGTTATCGATTGTCCGCCGCAGCTTGGCTACCTAACGATCACCGCATTGACCGCGGCGACCTCAGTGTTGATCACGATCCATCCGCAGATGCTGGATGTTATGAGCATGGGCCAGTTTCTGCTGATGCTCGGGAACATCCTAGAGCCGATCAGAGCGGCCGGTGCCGAGGTGAATCTGGAGTGGTATCGCTATCTTGTTACTCGATTCGAACCCACGGATCAGCCGCAAGCGCAGATGGTGGCGTTCCTGCATACGCTATTTGGGGAATTCATTCTCAAGAACCAGATGCTGAAATCAACGGCGATTTCCGACGCGGGGATTACCAAGCAGACCCTCTACGAAGTCGAAAAGAATGCGATGACCCGTTCCACATACGAGCGGGCAATGGAAGCTTTGGACGTCGTAAACGGTGAAATCGTAGCTTTGATTCATGAAGCGTGGGGTCGTTGACTTTGTCTGCTGACAAAAGCGGGTCTTTTTCACATGTATTCAACGGACTACGCGCTATCTGGAGGTAAACATGGCACGTAAGAATCTTCTTGCAGGCCTCGTGGAAGCGGAGGCCGGAGACCGGGCGTCATCTGCCGCCGCTGCGGCATATCCGATCCGCGGTGCGTCAAAATCCATGATCCGCTCGGTCAACGAGTTGGCAATGCAAGCGGATGCGTATCTTGAGGGCGAGCAGGTCGTTGAACTTGACCCAAGTGCCGTCGACGGCTCGTTCGTTTCCGACCGCATGGGCGACGATGAGGAACAGTACCAAGAGCTGCTGGAAGCAATTCGGGAGAGGGGGCAGGATTCTCCCATACTTGTCCGTCCGCATCCGGGCTCCAACGGCCGCTACATGATCGTCTTCGGCCATCGCAGAGTCCGGGTCGCCCGCGAACTGGGACGGAAGGTGAGGGCGGTCGTCAAGGAGATCGACGACAAGACCCATGTAATTGCCCAGGGTCAGGAGAATTC
>NZ_RZSC01000592.1:0-3734 GCF_003998155.1 Mesorhizobium sp. M1E.F.Ca.ET.063.01.1.1 | reverse complement strand
CAGGTGATCTGCGACCTCGGCGCCATGAACCGGATCGAGGAGATCGACCCGTCCGCGCGCGTGGCGATCGTTGAGGCCGGCGCGACGCTTGGGCTCCTGCAGGAAGCGGCGGCCCAGCATGGGCTCGACCCCGGCATCGACCTTGCCGCGCGCGGCAGCGCCACCATCGGCGGCATGGTTTCCACCAATGCCGGCGGCATCATGGCCTTCCGCAACGGCACGATGCGCCACCGGGTGCTCGGCTTAGAGGCGGTGCTGCCGGACGGGCGCGTGTTTTCAGACCTCACCCGGGTGCTGAAGACCAGCGCCGGCTACGACCTGAAACACCTCTTCATCGGCGCGGAGGGTACGCTGGGCATCGTCACCCGCGTGGCGCTCCGGCTCGACCCGGTCGCGGGAGCGAGCGCGACCGCGCTGGTCGGCGTGCCAGATGCGCAAAGTGCGCAGCGCATCGTGCGGCATTTCCTTAGGCAAACCGGCACGCGGCTCAGCGCCGCCGAGATCCTGTGGCAGCGCTTTGCCGCTCTCATGCAGCGGACGCTGGGCTATGCGCCCGGCAGCCTGCCGCTGGAGGCGCCCTGCCTGCTGGTGCTCGGGCTCGGCGCCGACAGCATGGAGGCGGCGCGAGCTGCGCTCGAGGACGGGTTGGCGGCGGTCTGGGACGAGGCCGGCATCATCGACGGGCTGGTGGCGAGCTCCGACGCACAGGCGGAAGCAATCTGGCGGCTGCGCGAGGAGACCGAGCAGATCGAGCGCATGCACCATCTGCCGCCTTCATTCGACGTGTCAGTGCCGGGCGGCGCGCTGGACGACTATGTGGCGCGCATCGAGGCGGGGCTGAAGCGGGTCGACGCCTCATACGCGCCTTACGTGTTCGGCCATCTCGCCGACGGCAATCTGCACATCTCCATCAACACCGACGGGCCGGTCCCGCATGAGCGGCACGCGGCGATCGAGGACGTGCTCTATGAGGGGCTTTGCGAAGCCGGCGGCTCGTTCTCGGCCGAGCACGGGGTGGGGCTCGACAAGCGCGACGCCTATGAGCGCCACGCCGACCCGGTGAAGCGGGAATTGGCGCGGAAGGTGAAGGCGATGATCGATCCGGGCAACGTGATGAATCCGGGGAAGGTTGTCGGCTGAGGTGGCGCCTTTTCCTCGCCCCCACGGAGTGGGGGAGAGGTGGCTCGGCGAAGCCGAGACGGAGCGGGGGAACTCCCTACAAAGGCCCCCTCTCCGGCTCGCTGCGCTCGGCCCCTCGCCTCCGCCAAGGCGAGGGGCCAAAGGCGATTCACGCCGCCAATTGCACCTCGCGCGCCGCCGCGATCATGACCCCGGCGAGCAGGCCGTAAGCGGCTTCCCAGGCTTCGCGCACGTCAGCCGTGAAGGCAGGGCCAAGGCCCCGGGTCGAGCGTCTCCTGGAGTCTGACATGCGCGACAATCGCCTCCGGCCGTTTCGCGGGAATGCCGGGTGACACGGCGAAGTGTTTCAGGCTTGTCTCCGCGCGGTATCCGATAGCGGGAGGAGGTTACTCGCGCCCAGCGCGAGAAATCATGCACCGCCGGCGGACAGCACCCCCTCTGGTCTGCCGACCATCTCCCCGCAAGGAGGAAGATCAGATGGCGCGTCGGCTCTCGCCAATCCCCCCTTGCGGGAGATGTCCGCCGGGACATTGGGGATCACGGCGCCAGCCCGGATACGCACCCCTTCACGGGGGCGAGGAATCCAGACTGACCAGCCGCTTCGCCGCCTCCGCCGCGGCCGTGCAGTAGCTCGGGTCGCCATGGATCAGGATCATCACCATGGCGCCTTCGATCAAAAGGGCCAGCTCGCGCGCCCGCGTTTTCGGGGCCGGCACTTTCGCCTGGCCAAGCAGCGTCTCCAGGTGCCGCTCCATCAACGCCTTGTGCTGGCGGGCGATGGCGCGCGCGGGGTGACCTGACAGGTCGGCAAGCTCGATGGCCAGCCGGGTGAAGCCCGAGCCAGCCCAGCGCGGCTTGGACGACCATTTCACCAGGCCTTCGAACAGCTTGTCGATCAGCTCGGCCGCGCTGCCCGAAAGGTCGATGCCGTAGTTCTGGAAGTCTGCGAAGGTGCGCTCGTGCTGCGAGGCGAGCACGGCGGTCAGCAGCGCGTCCTTGCTGTCGAAGTGATTGTAGAGCGTGCGCTTGGTGACGCCCGCCGCCTCCGCGATCTCGTCCATGCCGACGCGGAAGAAGCCCCGGCGGCGAAACAGCTTGTAGGCCGCCTGCAGTATTTCGGGCCTCGTCTCTTCGGACGCTCTGGGCATGGGGCGCTGCCGTGGCCGTTGAAAGTATACTTGCTAGTGAATTTACATCGGCGGGCAAGCGGCCTTCAATCATCGGTGCAAGCTAATATTCGATGGGAGGCGACCATGGAAAGAGTAGTCCCCACGGCGCTCGATGTCCCGACAGGGATGGTGACGCTGCCTGATGCGATCGGGGCAGCCCCGGCGGCGCCAAGGCTGATGACGGACATGACCTGCATCGAGGACCTGCGCCGGGCGGCGCGCCGCCGGGTGCCGCGCGTCTTCTTCGACTATGCCGAGGCCGGCTCCTATGCCGAGCAGACGCTGCGCACCAACCGCGCCGACCTCGAGCGCATCACGTTCAGGCAGCGCGTGCTGGTCGATGTCGAGCAGCGCGACACGGCAACCACGATCCTCGGCGAGAAGGTATCGCTGCCGGTGGCGCTGGCGCCGATCGGCCTCGGCGGCATGCAATGGGCCGATGGCGAGATCCTTGCCTGCCGCGCGGCAAAGGCTGCCGGCATACCCTATACGATGAGCACGATGTCGATCTCATCGATCGAGGACGTCGCGCAAGCCGTCGGCAAGCCATTCTGGTTCCAGCTCTATGTGATGAAGGACCGCGGCTTCGTGCGAGCGCTCGCCGAGCGGGCGCTTGCCGCGCGCTGCAGCGCGCTGGTGCTCACCGTCGACCTGCAGGTGCTGGGCCAGCGCCACGTCGACATCAGGAACGGGCTTTCGGTGCCGCCGGCGCTGAAAGTCCGCACGATCCTCGACATTGCCAGCCGGCCGGCCTGGGCGGCCCGGATGCTCACGGCAAGGCGCTGGACCTTCGGCAACCTCGCCGGTCATGTGAAGGGCGAGGACAACATCAAGGCGGTGGCCGACTGGGTGGCGCACCAGTTCGACGCGACGCTGAGCTGGAGCGACGTCGAGTGGATCCGCAGCATCTGGCCGGGCAAGCTGATCCTCAAGGGCATCCTCAATGTCGACGACGCGCGCTCCGCCAGCAAGGCCGGCGCCGACGCCATCGTGGTCTCCAACCATGGCGGCCGGCAGCTCGACGGCGCGCCGTCCACCATCTCGATGCTGCCGAGGATCGCCGAGGCGGTGGGCTCGGAGGTCGAGGTGCTGTTCGACGGCGGCGTGCGCTCGGGCCAGGATGTGATGCGTGCCCTAGCCTTGGGCGCCCGCGCCTGCCTGGTCGGACGCGCCTATGTCTACGGCCTCGGCGCCGGCGGCGAAGCGGGCGTGGCGACAGCCATCGAGATCCTGCGCAAGGAGCTGTCGGTCACCATGGCGCTGACGGGAACACGCAGCATCGCGGAGATCGACGGCAGGGTGCTGAATTAGGGTGGCGCGCTCCCTTCTCCCGTTCACGGGGAGAAGGTGCCCGCAGGGCGGATGAGGGGCGGAGCGAGCATCAGAGACGCCGGCGGGACAGCACCCCCCTCTGGTCTGCCGACC
>NZ_RZSC01000591.1:0-3753 GCF_003998155.1 Mesorhizobium sp. M1E.F.Ca.ET.063.01.1.1 | reverse complement strand
GAAATCCTCGAGCCAGACGCCGGCCATGAGGTGGAAGCACATGCCGGGCTCGAGCTCGGTCTTGTCGCCGGGTCTCAGGCTCACGGTGCGTTCGCCCCAGTCCGGCGGATAGGCGAGGCCGACCGGGTAGCCCACCCGGCTTTCCTTCTTCAGCCCGTTTCTGCGCAGCACTGCCTGCCAGGCGGCTTCGACCTGTTCCGCGGTGTTGCCGGGCCGCGCCATTGCGAGGCCGGCGTCGACGCCTTCGACGATCACCTTGGCCATATCGGAAAGGGCTGCCGGCGGCTTGCCGAAATGCACCGTCCGGGTCAGCGCCGCATGGTAGCGCCGCCGCACGCCGGCGATCTCGATGATGGCGAGCCCGCTGTCGGGAAGCGGCGCGTCCGACCAGGTCAGATGCGGCGTGCTTGTGCCTTCGCCGACCGGCATCAATGGGCAGATGGCGGTATAGTCGCCGCCGGCGCCGGCCACGCCCATGATCTGCGCGTGATAGATCTCGGCGATGACGTGGTTCTGCGGCACGCCGGGCCGCATCTTTTCGATGGCGCGGTTCATGGCATTGCTGCAGATCGCGCCCGCCTCGCGGATCAGCGCCAGCTCGGCTTCGGATTTCACCAGGCGCGCCCAGTTGACGAGGTCGCCATTGTTGGAAAAGCGCGCCTCGGGCAGGCCGCCGGCGAGATGGGCATGGCAGCGCGCGGTGTAATAATGCGCATCCATCTCGACGCCGATCCGCGCCCTGTTCCAGCCGCGCGCCCTGATCAGCCCGGCGAGCTCGTCATAGGGATGCTCGACGGGATGCTGCACCAGTCGCTCCGAGAACGGGACGATGTTCGTTTCGGGCAGGCCGGTGGTCATGCGGGCGCTCTTGGCGTCCTGCGCCCTGCCGAACCAGATCGGACGCTCTTCCTCCAGATGAACGAGCACGCATTGCGGCACGTAGAAAGACCAGCCGTCATAGCCGGTCAGCCAGCACATGTTGGCGGGATCCTGACAGATGATGAGATCGAAGCCGGCCGTTTCCATGCGGTGCTTCACGTCGGCCAGACGCCGCGCGTATTCCGCCTTGGTGAACCCGTCCGACCCGCTCAAAACCGTCCCTCCCATCGCCGCGGCCGAACGCGGCTCTCGGCCTGTAGTTTCAGGAAAATGCCCTTAATTGTGCACAACTTGTCAATGGTTATGCCGCGCATTGTGGCGATAGCGGCTATTTTCCAAGATTCGTACAGCGCATCTTGCGATATGTCCAGATGAGTTGTATACGTCTTATGAGCTTGAAGCGATGGAGGAGAAACGTCGCTCGAGCCAAGCAATCATTGAAAGGGGAACGCATGTTCACGTCACAGATATCCCGCCGCGCGGTCGTGAAGGCCGCCGCTTGCCTTGCGCTTGCCGCGACAGCATTCACGTCACTGCCGGCCAAGGCGGAGACGACCCTCGAACGCGCCAAGAAGGACGGCTACATCCGTGTCGGCTTTGCCAACGAGGCGCCGTTCGGTTTCGCGACGCCCGACGGCAAGCTGACCGGCGAAGCGCCTGAGGTCGCCAAGGCGGTGCTCGCCAAGATGGGCATCAAGCAGGTGGACGGCGTGCTGACCGAGTTCGGCTCGCTCATTCCGGGCCTTAAGGCCGGCCGCTTCGACATCATCGCCGCCGGCATGTTCATCAATCCGAAGCGCTGCGCCGAGATCAATTTCTCGGAGCCGTCCTACGGCATCGGTGAGGCCATGCTGGTTGCGAAGGGCAATCCGAAAGGCCTGACGGACTATTCCAGCATCAAGGCCAATCCCGATCTCAAGCTCGCCGTGATGGCCGGCGCCGTCGAGGGCGGATACGCCAAGGATGCGGGTGTCGCCGAGGCGCAGCTCGTCACCTTGCCCGATCAGTCCAGCCTGGTTGCCGCCGTTCAGTCGGGCCGCGCCGATGCGGCCACGCTGACGGCGCTGTCGATCGCCGAGATGGCCAAGAAGGCCGACGGCGTCGAATCGACCAAGCCGTTCGGCGAGGTTGCCGGCAAGTCGGTCAAGGGTCATGGCGGCTTCGGCTTCCGCAAGGAAGACACCGATTTGCAGGAAGCGTTCAACGCCGAGCTGAAGAAGTTCATCGGGTCGCCCGAGCATATCGCCCTTGTCGAGCCGCTCGGCTTCGGCAAGGACTATCTGCCCAACAAGACCACCGCGCAGCTCTGCAAGGGCGAATAAGTTCCCAACTGCTGGCGGCGCGAGAGCGCCGCCCTCTTTTTCCTGGAGGGCAGATGGGAATCCGCACGTTAGTTGCCATGCTGGTTGTCGCGCTCGCCGTTATCGGCGTGCTGGCGACGCAGGCATCCTATAGACTGTTCCTGCCGGGGCTGCTGCAGGGCGCGCTGCTGACCATCGAAATAGCCGTGATTGGCAGCCTGCTGGCGATTGTCATGGGCGTGCTCGCGGCGCTTGCGCGCATGTACGGCCCAGCGCCGCTCAGATGGCTGGCGACGGTCTATGTCGAGATCTTCCGCGGCACCTCGGCGCTGGTGCAGCTATTCTGGCTGTTCTTCGTGCTGCCGCAGTTCGGCGTCACGCTCAACGCCTTTCTGGTTGCTGTTCTGGCGCTTGGGCTGAACGTCGGCGCCTATGGGTCGGAAGTCGTGCGCGGCGCCATCCAATCGGTCGCGCGCGGCCAATGGGAAGCGGGAACGGCGCTCAACATGAGCCGGTCGCAGATGCTGCGCCGGATCATCCTGCCGCAGGCCTTCATCGCCATGATCCCGCCCTGGGGCAATCTGTTCATCGAGCTTCTGAAAGCGACCGCCCTGGTCTCGCTGATCACGCTCACCGACCTTGCCTTCAAGGCGCAGCAGATGAACCAGACCACGTTCAAGACCATTCCCATCTTCACGCTGGTGCTGCTGATGTATCTTGCCATGTCGCTGGTCATCTCCATCGGCATGCGGCTGCTCGAAAGGCGGGCTTCGCTCGGCCTGGCGCGGGGGAGGGCGGCATGATCTGGGATTGGAGTTTTACCTTGCAGATCCTGCCGGTGCTGGCGCACGCGGCAATCATCTCCATTGAGGCAACGCTGCTAGGCTTTGTCATCGCCGCCTCGCTCGGCCTTGTCCTGGCGGTGGTCCGCATCGCCGTGCCATGGACCGGCTGGACGATCTCGGTGCTGGTCGAGCTGATCCGCTCGACGCCGCTGCTCATCCAGATCTTCTTTATCTATTTCGTGTTTCCGAAATTCGGCCTCGTGATCGATGCGTTCACCGCCGGCGTTGTCGCCATCGGCGTCCACTACGCCGCCTATTGTTCGGAGGTTTACCGCGCCGGTTTCGACAACATCCATCGTGGCCAGTGGGAAGCCGCGATCGCGCTCAATCTCTCGGCCTGGACGACGTTCCGCGACATCATCATCCCGCAGGCGATCCCGCCGATCGTGCCGGCGCTCGGCAACTATCTGGTTGCGCTGTTCAAGGAAACGCCGCTGCTTTCGGCGATCGCGGTGCTGGAACTCATGCAGACCGCCAAGATCATCGGCTCCGAAACCTTCCGCTACACCGAGCCGATGACGCTGGTCGGCCTGTTCTTTCTGGCGATGAGCCTGGTATCGGCCGCGCTTATCCGTGCCCTCGAACGCCTGCTCAACAGAAGGACCGTACGATGACCGAGCAACCGATGGTCCGCTTCGACAATGTTTCCAAGCGCTACGGCGCGCTGACCGTTCTCGACGGATTGAGCCTCGACATCGCCCGCGGCGAGAAGGTCTCCATCATAGGCC
>NZ_RZSC01000590.1:0-3773 GCF_003998155.1 Mesorhizobium sp. M1E.F.Ca.ET.063.01.1.1 | reverse complement strand
CTTGCAGGCTGCGGCGCCGGCGGCTTCAGCCTGGAGAAAGCGGAGGTCGACCGCTCGATCGTCACTTCCAGCACGCCTTCCTCTCCCGCCCCGCCGGCAAGCAGCGACACCGATTCGGACCAGACCACCATCGGCAACGCGGTCTCCTCCGCCGACATCCAGGAACTCGGCGGCCAGGCCGTGCCGTGGGCCAATGCCGGCACCGGTTCGCGCGGCGCGATCACCGAACTTGTCGAGTTGAATGATGGCGCCCTGACCTGCCGCCGCTTCACCGCCACCAGGGAGAGCTTCGATGGCGTCGCCTTGTACAAGGGCGAGCTCTGCATGGCCGGCGCCGGCGGCTGGCGCATGCAGGAGTTCAAGGCGCTCTGAATTTCGCTCGGGGCGCTGATTTTCGGTCACGGATCGTTGTTGCGCCACTGGAATTTCTTCCTATCCGAGCGCATATAGGGGACAATTGTGGACTCATCCTCTCGTTCAGGCAGGAAGCATGCGCGACCCCTATGAGGTGCTGGGCGTTGCCAAGAACGCATCGGCCAAGGAAATAAAATCGGCGTACCGCAAGCTCGCCAAGAAGCATCATCCGGACCAGAATCCGAATGATCCGAAGGCGAAGGACCGTTTTGCCGCCGCGAACCAGGCCTACGAGATCGTCGGCGACGAGAAGTCGCGCGCCGCCTACGATCGCGGCGAGATCGACGCCGACGGCAAGCCGCGATTCCAGGGTTTCGAGGGTGCGGCCGGCGGTGGCGATCCGTTCGCCGGGTTCCGTCGTCAGCAGGGCCCCGGCGGCGCGCAGCATTTCGAATTTCGCACGGGACGGCCCGGCGGCGATCCGTTCGACGGCAACAGCGATATCTTCAGCCAGATCTTCGGCGATGCCTTCTCGGGCGCGCGCGGCGCAGGCCGCGGCGACCGTCGCCAGCCGGTGCAGGCGGCGGACCTCAACGTCACGCTCGATATCACCGTCGAAGAGGCAGCTACTGCCGAGAAGGTGACGGCGATGTTCCCCGACGGCCGCAAGATGGCGGTCAAGCTTCCGGCCTATGTCGAAGACGGCCAGACCATCCGCCTCAAGGGCCAGGGCGAGCAAGGGCCTGGCCAGCCGGGCGACGCGCTGGTCAAGATCCACATCCGCCGCCATCCGCGCTACCGCATCGAAGGCCGCGACCTGCATGTCGACCTGCCCGTCGACCTGGCCGACGCGGTGCTCGGCGCCAAGGTGGCGGTCGAGACGCCGACCGGCAAGCTCGCGGTCAACGTCCCGGCATGGTCGAGTTCGGACAAGGTGCTGCGCCTGAAGGGCAGAGGTTTGCCGGAAAAAGCAGGCGGTCACGGCGACCTCTACGCGCATGTGCGGCTGATGCTGCCGGAGGGCGGAGACGCCGATCTCGAAGCCCTGATTCGCCGCCGAAAAGGCTGATCGAGGCAATTTTCTCCGCAAGCCAGTCTGTTTTCGACGCTTGAAGGGGCTCTGTGCCTGTGCGATAGGGCTCCACACAAAACAGACACTCTTGCGGAGAACGCGCACATGGCGGGTGGACAGGGCCTGATGGCAGGTAAGCGGGGCCTTATTCTCGGCGTCGCGAACAATCGGTCGATCGCTTTCGGCATCGCCAAGGCCTGCGTCGATCACGGCGCCGAAATCGCGCTGACCTATCAGGGCGAGGCCTTCAAGAAGCGCGTCGAGCCGCTGGCGGCGGAACTCAATGCGCATGTCGCCGGCCATTGCGACGTCACCGACCCGGAAAGCCTCGACGCCGTCTTTGCCGACATCGCCAAGCATTGGGGCAAGCTGGATTTCCTCGTCCATGCCATCGCTTTTTCCGACAAGGACGAGCTCACCGGCCGTTATGTCGAGACGACGCGCGACAATTTCCTGCGCACCATGGACATTTCGGTGTTTTCCTTCACCACCATCGCCAAGCGCGCAGAGCCGCTGATGAGCGAGGGCGGTTCGCTTTTGACGCTGACCTACTACGGCGCCGAGAAGGTGATGCCGCACTACAACGTCATGGGTGTGGCCAAGGCGGCGCTTGAAGCCAGTGTGCGCTATCTCGCCGTCGACCTCGGCGCCAAGAAAATCCGCGTCAACGCGATTTCGGCCGGCCCGATCAAGACGCTGGCCGCCTCCGGTATCGGCGACTTCCGCTATATCCTGAAGTGGAACGAGTACAACGCCCCGCTGAAGCAGACGGTGACGCAGGAAGAAGTCGGCGATTCCGCCGTCTATTTCCTGTCGGACCTGTCGCGCGGCGTAACCGGCGAGGTTCACCATGTCGATTCCGGCTACCACGTCGTCGGCATGAAAGCGGTCGACGCGCCGGATATCTCGACCGTCAAGGATTAGATCTCTCCGCCTACCCTTCCACCAGGCCCTGGCCCGACCTCGGAAGACCTGATGTATCCGCTCGTCTACATCGCACGCCACGGCCAGACGCAGTGGAATGCCGAGGGTCGGCTGCAGGGGCAGGCGGACACCGACATCAACGCGTTCGGCCGCGCGCAGGCGACCCGAAACGGTCGCCGGCTGGCTGAATTCGTAACCAATCCCGCGGAGTTCGACTTCGTCGCCAGCCCGATGCGCCGCACGCGTGAGACGATGGAGCTGATGCGCGCGGCGATGGGACTCGATCCGTTCGCTTACCGCACCGATCCGCGCCTTGTGGAATTGAGCTTCGGCGATTGGCAGGGTTTCACCTTTGCCGAACTCGAAGCGAGGCTTCCCGGCTCGACGCACCGTCGCCGTTTCGACAAATGGGATTTCCAGCCGCCGGGTGAGGGCGCGGAAAGCTACGAAATGCTACTCGAACGGATAAAGCCGTGGTTTGACGCGCTTGACCGGCAGACGGTATGCGTCACCCATGGCGGCGTCATGCGGTGCCTGTTCCGCTTCGTCGAAGGCATGTCCAAGAAGGACGCGGCCCGCCTGGATATCCAGCAGGATCGCCTGCTCCGGCTGGAGGGCCGCAGCTTGGAGTGGTTGTAGAGCTTACGGCGCGGCGAATTCAGATCGGGCCGGCCTCACCTGAATTTAGTTCTGGTCGCTGTCCGGCAGTTGCATATCGGTCACGATATTCTCGCCGTTCGTCACGTCAAAGGCGATGACGATGTCCATGCCGGGCTTCAGCGCATCGAGATCGGTCTCGGCGTTGAGCTTGTAGGACTTGCCGTCGTCCAGCGTCAGCGTCAGCGTGTCCTTGTCGACCTTCTTGATCAGGCCTTCGGTCTGCCCGGCGAACGCGGCGGTTGAAATCATGAGCATGGCGCCAACAGCGCCAATCAGGGTACGCATCGTCGTCCTCTTTGGTCATTGCGCCGGCTGGTCAGCGGCGGGTCCTCAACGGCGGATGGAAGAGAGCAGAAACCAACCGAATGTGTCAAAACTAAATCGGCCAGATCACAGATTGATGCATCCGATCATCGTTTGACCGCTGTGGAAAACGCCAATAGAAGGCACCCTTGAACCGGCGAACCGGCTCCGCCGCCGGGCAGGGCGTTTTTCCATGTCGCACAACACCTTCGGCCATCTTTTCCGCGTCACCACCTGGGGTGAGAGCCATGGCGCCGCGCTCGGCTGCGTTGTCGACGGCTGCCCGCCGGGCATCCGTTTCAAGCGCGAGGATATCCAGGCCGAGCTCGACCGGCGCCGCCCGGGCCAGTCGCGTTTCGTCACCCAGCGCCGCGAGCCGGACGAGGTGAAGATCCTCTCCGGCTTCATCCTCGACGAGGACGGCGAGACGATGATCACCACCGGCACGCCGGTGTCGATG
>NZ_RZSC01000058.1:0-17303 GCF_003998155.1 Mesorhizobium sp. M1E.F.Ca.ET.063.01.1.1 | reverse complement strand
GCCTTCACCGGTGCGCAGAAGAAGCGCGTCGGGCGCATCGAGCATTCCAGCGGCGGCACTTTGTTCCTCGACGAAATCGAAAGCATGCCGCCCTCGACGCAGGTGCAGATGCTGCGCGTGCTCGAAATGCGCGAAGTGACGCCGCTCGGCACCAACGAGGTCCGGCCGGTCGACCTTCGCGTCGTTGCCGCCGCCAAGGTCGATCTCGGCGATCCAGGCCAGCGCGGCACCTTCCGCGAGGACCTTTACTACCGGCTCAATGTGGTGACGCTCTCGATCCCGCCGCTGCGCGAGCGCCGGGACGACGTGCCATTGTTGTTCGGCTATTTTGCCGAGCGCGCGGCGGCGCGCTTCCACCGCCCCGTGCCCGCGGCGCCGGCCGCCGTCCAACGCCATCTGAGGGAACACGACTGGCCGGGCAATGTGCGCGAGCTCGCACATTTTGCCGAGCGCTTCGTGCTGGGACTGGAAGAGGTCGATGGGAGCCCGCCCCCTCGGCCGACCGATTCGGATGCCTCCATGCCGTTGCCGGAGCGGCTGGAGCGCTATGAGGCCGAGATCATCCGCGAGACACTTGGTCGCAACGACGGCGACGTCCGGCGCACGATCGAGGCGCTCGGCATCCCGCGCAAGACCTTCTACGACAAGCTGCAGCGGCACGGCATCGTGCGCAGCGATTTCTCCAGATAGATCAAGCGCGTGGAACCGCCGCGCACCCTCGTCCGTTGAGGCTGGCCGGGAAACCGTGGCACGTCGGCACCAGCCGGGCAGTGAACGCATCGCCGCGACGGCGTTGTCGGTTGCGCTCGGCAAGCGTTGATGGTTTGTTGCCGCCCAGCGGAGAACGAATGATGCGCGAATCCCTCGGTCAAGACGAATACGGCTCGGCCAACCCCTACGATCCCGATGACCTGCCCAATCTCAATGCGATGGGGCCGGCGATGGGCGCGGGCAATGATTTCGAGAAATACGCGGTTGCCGTCATCATCGTATTCGGCGCGCTGATCATCGGCGGCCTGATGGCCGCGTCGATGGCTTTCGGCCACCGCAACGGCTTCCTGTTCGCGCTCGGTGGCGCCACCTCCGCCTGGATTTCGGGCAATGCGCTGCTGCTCGACCGGCCGCGCATCTATGCGCTGTTCGTCGGCATCGCCGCCGTGCTGCTGATCGCCTCGACCATCACGTTGGTCGCCTGATCAATCAATAACCCAACGCCTCGCCGGCAGCGGCGCGGCTGTCGATGGCGCCGTTGTAGCGCGCGCCGCCGCCCTTCTCGATCTCGGCCAGGCTCTTGCCGCCGACCAGGATGCCGGCCGCCTGGCCCCAGGTCTGGTCGGCAAGATCGAGATGGTAGCCCATGCCGGCAAGCATCCTTTCGGTATCGGGCGAGAGCCCAAACGGCTCGACATAGACGGCGTCGGGCAGCCATTGATGGTGGATGCGCGGCGCGTCGATCGCCTCCTGGATGTTCATGCCGTGATCGATGACGTTGACGATCGCTTCCAGCGTGATGGTGATGATGCGCGAGCCGCCGGGGCTGCCGATGACCATGAACGGCTTGCCGTCCTTGGTGACCACGGTCGGGCTCATCGAGGACAGCGGCGTCTTTTTCGGCTGGATGGCGTTGGCTTCGCCCTGGACGAGCCCGTAGAGGTTGGGCACGCCGGGCTTCTGGGTGAAATCGTCCATCTCGTTGTTGAGCAGGATGCCGGTGCCGTCGGCGACCACGCCGGCACCGAAGGAGCCGTTCAGCGTATAGGTTACCGCCACCGCATTGCCGTCCTTGTCGATGATCGAGTAGTGGGTGGTCTCCTTCGACTCGCCGAACCCTTTGGGCATCAGGTCCTTCGAGACGCCGGCGCGGAACGGATCGATCTTGTCGCGGATGTCCTTGGCGTAGCCCTTGTCGAGCAGCTTCGAGACCGGATTGTCGACGAAATCCGGATCGCCCAGCGCGGAATTGCGGTCGACATAGGCGCGGCGCATGGCCTCGACCATGACATGGACCGTCTCGGCCGATCCGGCGCCGAGATAGGACAGCGGATAACCTTCGAGCACATTGAGGATTTCGCAGATGATGACGCCGCCCGAGCTCGGCGGCGGCGAGGAGATGATCTCGTAGCCGCGATAGGAGCAGGTCACGGGCTTCAGCTCGCGCACCGCATATTGCTCGAAATCACCCTTGGCGAGGATGCCGCCCTTGGCACCGCTTGCCTTGACGATCGCGTCGGCAATTGCGCCCTTGTAGAAGGCGTCTGGTCCCTTCTCGGAAATCGCCGAAAGCGACGCGGCGAGGTCCGGCTGCGGGAGCCGCTCGCCGGCGGCGTAAGGCTTGCCGTCGGGCTTGAGGAAGATTGCTGCCGCGGCCGGATCCTTGGCCAGCCGGTCGGCTTTGCTCGCGAAGGAAGCGGCGTCGCCCTGGTTGAGGACGAAGCCGTCCTTGGCATAGGCAATTGCCGGCGCCATCAGGTCCTGCCGGGGGAGCGTGCCGTATTTTTGGCGCGCCAGCTCGAAGCCGGCCACGGAGCCCGGCACGCCGACCGCGAGATAACCGTCGAGGCTGGCGCCCTTGATCGGCTTGCCGTCCTTGTCGAGATACATGGTCTTGGTGGCGGCGAGCGGGGCGCGCTCCCGAAAATCGATGAAGGTCGAGCGGCCGTCCTTCAGGCGAATGGTCATGAAACCGCCGCCGCCGATATTGCCCGCATTCGGATAAACGACGGCCAGCGCATAGCCGACCGCGACAGCGGCATCGACCGCGTTGCCACCCTTCTTCAACACCTCGACACCGACTTCGGTAGCGAGATGCTGGGCGGTCACCACCATGCCATGCTCGCCCTTGGCCGGAGCGGGCGAAGCGGCGAAGGCAATTGCTGATTGTGCGAAGGCGAAGGTGAGCGAAAGGCTGACGGCGATCAGCGTTCGGCGGGTGAGATGCATGGCGGGGCTCCAGGGGCGTGGGGGACGCCTAGGAAAGACCGTAGGGGCGCGTTAGTCCAACAATAATTGAAGAAGCGTCTGCGAGAGCCCCCTCACCCGGATTGCCAACCGAATTGTGAAGAGCAATTCGGGGCAATCCGACCTCTCCCCAAAGGGAGAGGAGGTCCCCAATGCTGATACCCGCCTCTTCTCCCCTCGGGGAGAAAGTGGCCGCGAAGAGGCCGGAGAGGGGGACTCAGACAATCCCGCCGCCGCCACTGGCGACCGCCGGCCGTTCCGCCGCCACTTTCGCCCGGTAGCCGGCCTCGCGATAGGCGGCGACAGGATCGATGGCGCCGCCGGTCCCGAGCCGCGCCATGGCAAGGATCGGCTCGACATCGGTGCGGTAAGCCGCCTTCAGTGTCTGCGTCGCCATCAGCGCGTCGTTCTCTTCCTGAAGCCCTTCCAGTGCCTTGCGATCCACCAGCAGCGCCTGCGCATAGGCGCGCTGCACCTCGACCGCCGACAGCATCAGGCTCTCGATCGGATCGGTGACGTTGTGGCTCTGGTCGAGCATGTGCGCGGGATTGAATCCTTTCGCGCCCGAAAGCTCGGCATCGACCAGCTCGTTGAAGACCAGGAACAGCCGGTAGGGATCGATCGAGCCGGCATCGAGGTCGTCGTCGCCATATTTGGAATCGTTGAAATGGAAGCCGCCGAGCTTGCCGAACTGGATCAGCCGCGACACGATCATCTCGATGTTGACGTTGGGCGCGTGATGGCCGAGGTCAACCAGGCAGTAGGCCTTGTCGCCAAGCTCCTTGGCGATGATGTAGTTGGTGCCCCAGTCCTGCACGACGGTCGAATAGAAGGCTGGCTCGTACATCTTGTGCTCGGTGAACAGCCGCCAGTCGGCCGGCAGGCCGGCATAGATTTCGCGCATCGCATCGAGATAGCGCTCGAAGGCCTTTGCGAAATTGACCTGGCCGGGGAAGTTCGAGCCGTCGCCGATCCACACCGTCAGCGCCTTCGAGCCGAGCGTCTTGCCGATCTCGATGCATTCGAGATTGTGCTCGACAGCCTGCCGGCGCGTGCCGGCATCGGTATGCGAGAGCGAGCCGAATTTGTAGGAGAGCTTCTGATCCCTGGCGTCGGAGAAGGTGTTGGAGTTCATGGCGTCGAAGCCGAGGCCGAAGCGGGACGCCGCCTGATTCAGCCGGTTTGGGTCGGCCTTGTCCCAAGGGATGTGCAGCGAGACCGTCGGCGTCGCCTGCGTCAGCTGGCTGATGACGGCGCAGTCCTCGATCTTGTCGAAGATGTCGCGCGGCTCACCAGCGCCGGGAAAGCGGGCAAAGCGCGTGCCGCCGGTGCCGACGCCCCAGGACGGGATCGCCACGCCGAATTCTTCGACCTTGTCGCGGATCGCGTCGATGGCAATGCCGCAGCGGTCCAGGCGCTCGCCAAGCGAGGCATAGTCGCGCTCGAGGTCGGCTTTTCGCGCGGCGTTGCTCTTTTCGATTACGTCAGCCGAGATGATCAATTCGGACACTGCTGTTTCCTCCCGAAAGTGCGGCTTTACCCTCCCCCTTGTGGGGAGGGTGGCCCGTAGGGCCGGGTGGGGGTCCCCCCGCCCCGGCAAGCACTCACCGCTTCGCGGCGATTGCCTGCCGACCCTCCCCGCAAGGGGGAGGGTAAAAGTTACCGCGTAAAACTCTGCGCGTTGCCGGCGTCGACATTGACGATGTTGCCGGTCGACTTGGCCGACATGTCGGAGGCGAAGAAGTAGATCGCCTCGGCAATGTCTTCCGGGAAGACCGAGCGCTTCAGCATCGAGCGCGAGCGGTAATGCTCCTCGAGATCGTCGGTCGACATCTTGTAGGCGGCGGCGCGTTGTTCCTTCCACTCGCCGCTCCATATCTTGGAGCCGCGCAGGACCGCGTCGGGATTGACGACGTTGACCCTGATCTGCGCCTCCGCGCCTTCGAGCGCGAGGCAGCGCGCGAGATGGATCTCGGCCGCCTTGGCCGTGCAGTAGGCAGCGGCATTGGGCGAAGCGGCAAGGCCGTTCTTGGAGGCGACGAAGACGACGTTGCCGCCGATCTTCTGGGTGCGGAACAGCCGGAAAGCCTCGCGCGAAACAAGGAAATAGCCGGTCGACAGGATGTCCATATTCTTGTTCCAGAGCGCCAGCGTCGTCTCCTCGATCGGCGCCGAAGAGGCCAGGCCGGCATTGGAAACCAGGATGTCGACGCCGCCGAATTCGACCGAAGTTTCAGCGAATCCCGCAGTCACCTGATCTTCCGATGTCACATCGATGCGTACCGGACGGACGAAGTCCTTGCCATAAGCCTTCGAGAGTTCTTCGTTGGCGCTGGCGAGCGCCGCCTCGTCGATATCGGCAAGCACCACGCAGGCGCCTTCGCGCAGCAGCCGGTTGGCGGTGGCGCGGCCGATGCCGCCGGCACCGCCGGTGACCAGCGCGATCTGGCCGGCCAGCGCCTTCGGCTTCGGCAGGCGCTGCAGCTTTGCTTCCTCGAGCAGCCAGTATTCGATGTCGAAAGCTTCCTGCGCCGGCAAACCGACATAGGACGAGACGGTCGAGGCGCCGCGCATCACGTTGATGGCGTTGACGTAGAACTCGCCGGAGATGCGCGCCGTGGCCTTGTCGCCGGCGAAGGTGAACATGCCGACGCCCGGCATCAGATAGACAACCGCATTCGGATCGCGAATGGCAGGCGAGTCCGCGTGCTTGCAGGCGTCGTAATAAGCCTGGTAGCCGACACGGTATTCGGCGATGTCGTCGGCGAGGCGCGCGATGACGGCGTCGACATCCGGGTTCTTCGGATCGAACTCGATCACCAGCGGCCGGATCTTGGTGCGCAGGAAATGATCCGGGCAGGAGGTGCCCAGCGCCGCCAGCGGCCGCAGGTCCCTGGAATTGACGAATTCCAACACGGCCGGTTGGTCGTCGAAATGGCCGAGCTTGTGGCTCTTGTCGGAGATGAGGCCGCGGATCCGCGGCATCAGCTTGGCGGCAATGGCGCGGCGGGCCGGCGCGTCGAGCGACTTCACCACCTCGCCGCCGAAGATCGCCTTGCCTTGGGACTTGCGCTCGAACCAGTCGATCGCCTGGTTGATCACCGAGATCGTGGTTTCGTAGCACTCCTTCGGCGTGTCGCCCCAGGTGAACAGGCCATGGCTTTCGAGCACGACGCCCCTGGCGTCCGGATTTTCGAGGCAAAATTTCTCCAGCCACAGGCCGAGCTCGAAGCCCGGCCGCTTCCACGGCAGCCAGCCGATGGCATCGCCGAAGATCTCTTTCGTAATCGCCTTCGAATCCTTGGCGGCGGCAATGGCGATGATGGCGTCGGGATGCATGTGGTCGACGCAAGCCTTGGGTACGAAGGCATGCAGCGGCGTGTCGATCGAGGCGGCGCGCGGATTGAGGTTGAAGGTGCAGTGGGGCAGATAGCCCACCATCTCGTCCTCTTGCTCGACGCCGCGATAGAGCTCCTTAATGGAGCGCAGCTTGTCCATGTATAAGGTGGCGAAACCGTCAAGCTTGATCGAGGCGCTGTCGCCGCCCGAGCCCTTGACCCACAGGACTTCCACCTCCTCGCCGGTCAGCGGGTCTTTCTGCCAGACCTTGGACGAGGTGTTGCCGCCGCCATAGTTGGTGACGCGCTTGTCGGAGCCGAGCGTGTTCGAGCGATAGACCAGGAGCTCGGGGCCGCTCATCCCTTCGGCTTTTGCATCGTCCCACAGATTGGCGAGGCGCGAGCCGGAGCGCTTGTCGAGCATAGGTATCCTCCCTTGAAGCGCGGACCGTGCGCTCCTCTTTTCTCGCCGGGAATGTCTACGCAAGTGGTCCGCTTGTCAATCACAAACGATCAATATCGATCATATTGCACTGCACAATGAAATTATATGATCGGAAATGATTGACACTGCGCGTTTTCTAGTGCCTGATGGCCTGGCAGGGAGGAACCATGCACGAAAAAGAGCGCCACAGGATCATTCTGTCCGCCGTCCAGGAAAAACCTGTGGTGACGGTGCAGGAAATGGTCGAGCTGACGGACTCCTCCGAGGCAACGATCCGGCGCGACATCGCGGCCCTCCACGTGCAAAAGCGCCTGCGCCGGGTGCGCGGCGGCGCCGAGGCGATCTCGCCGCCGCAGTTCATCGGCCTTGCCGGCCGGCCTTTTTCCGTCAACGAGACGCTGAACGCGGCGCAGAAGCGTGCGATCGCGCGGGAAGCGGTGAACCTTTGCAAGGATGGCGAGCCGATCATCATCAATGGCGGCACCACCACCTTCCAGATGGTGCATTTCCTGACCGGGCGCCGCATGCCGATCTTCACCAATTCCTTCCCGATCGCCGAGCACCTGCTAAAGCATTCGAAGAACACGGTGATGCTGTCGGGCGGTACGATCTACCGCGAGCAGAACATCATCCTGTCGCCCTTCGACAATGACGTGACGCGCAATTTCTATGCGCGCCGCATGTTCATGGGCGCTCAAGGCCTGGGACCGCTCGGGCTGATGGAGGGCGACCCGCTCTTGATCCAGGCCGAGCAGAAACTGATCGACCAGGCCGACGAGCTGGTGGTGCTGGTCGATTCCTCGAAATTCCGCATGCGCTCCAGCCTGATCCTGTGCGGGCTGTCGCGCATCGCAACGGTGATCACCGACGACGGCGTCGAGGACCGCGAAGCCAAGATGCTGGAAACAGCAGGCGTGGCGCTGATCGTCGCCAGCAAACAGTCAAGCAACAAGGAAGAATCTTCACTGCAGGCCTGAGGTGAACTCACGCCCGCAGCGGCGATGGAATGCAACGCTCAAGGGAGGATATTCGATGAGCTTTTTGAAGAAACTGCTGGTAACGGCGGCCTTTTCCGCCGCCATGTTCGTGAATGCCGCCTATGCCGAGAACGTCAAGATCGCGCTGGTCGTGAAGTCGCTCGGCAACGGCTTCTTCGACGCCGCCAACAAGGGCGCCGAGGAAGCGGCCAAGGAGCTGGGTGACGTCGACGTCATCTACACCGGCCCGACCAAGGCGACCGCCGAGGCGCAGATCGAGGTGATCAACTCGCTGATCGCGCAGAAGGTCAACGCGATCGCCGTCTCGGCCAATGACGCCGACGCGCTGGTGCCGGTGTTGAAGAAGGCGATGGATCGCGGCATCACCGTGATCTCCTGGGACTCCGGCGTCGCCAAGGAAGGCCGCCAACTCCACCTCAACCCGTCCGACACCGGCCTGATCGGAGAGACCATCATCAAGCTCGCCGCCGACTACCTGCCGGAAGGCGGCGACGTCGCGATCCTCTCGGCCTCCTCGACCGCGACCAACCAGAACGCCTGGATCGAAGCGGCCAAGAAGGTGCTGCCGGAGAAGTTCCCGAAGATCAAGCTGGTCGCCACCGTCTATGGCGACGACGATTCGGCGAAGAGCACCGATGAAGCCAAGGGCCTGCTGAAGTCCTATCCGAACCTCAAGGCGATCATCGCGCCGACCACCGTCGGTGTCGTCGCCGCGGCGCAGGTGGTGACCGATGAGAACCTGATCGGCAAGGTCAACGTCACCGGCCTGGCGCTGCCGTCCGAGTTCAAGAAGTTCATCGACAACGGCGCCAGCCAGGCGGTGGCGCTGTGGAACCCGATCGACCTTGGCTATTCGGCGATCTATCTGGCCCATGACCTCGCAGTGAAGAAGGAAGAGGCCAAGCCCGGCGCCACGCTGTCGATCGGCCGCGTCGGCAAGGTGACGCTCGACGACACCAACTCGGCTGCGATGGCTCCGCCCTTCCAGTTCGACAAGACCAACATCGAGAAGTTCTCCAAGATCTATTGATCTCGGACGCCAGTACCCTCCCCTTGTGGGGAGGGTCGGCGAGACGGTCTTGCGAAGCAAAGCCGGCGAGACGGGGTGGGGGGTGGCGACATCTCCATGCACCAGGACCTTAACTTGATATGCTAGACAACCCCCACCCCGCTCACGTCGTTCGCGACCCTCCCCACAAGGGGGAGGGTAAGGCTCCGCGCCTGACGCTGTTAGGCATTTCCAAGAGTTTCCCGGGCGTGCGCGCGCTGCACAATGTCAGCCTGTCGCTCTATCCCGGACAAGTCACGGCGTTGATCGGCGAGAACGGCGCCGGCAAGTCGACGCTGGTCAAGATCATGACCGGCATCTACCAACCCGACACCGGCGAAATCAGCATCGACGGCCAGGCCACGACGCTGCCCAGCGCGCACGCCGCCTTCGGCCACGGCATCACCGCCATCCATCAGGAGACCGTGCTGTTCGACGACCTATCGGTCGCCGAAAACATCTTCCTCGGCCATGCGCCGCGCACCCGCCTCGGCACCATCGACTGGCGCACGATGCGCAAAGATGCGCGCGAGGTGCTGGAGACGATGCGCGCCGGCCATATCGATGCCGACACGCGGCTGAAGGACCTCGGCATCGCCAACAAGCACCTCGTTGCCGTTGCTCGCGCGATGTCGATCGATGCGCGCATCGTCATCATGGACGAGCCGACCGCCGCACTTTCGATGAAGGAGATCGAAGAGCTTTTCCTCTTGATCGAATTCCTGAAGAGCGAAGGCAAGGCGGTGCTCTTCATCAGCCACAAGTTCGATGAGATCTACCGCATCGCCGACCGCTACACCGTCTTCCGGGACGGCGAGATGGTCGGCGAAGGCCTGCTCAAGGACACCGGCCAGAACGAGATCGTGCGCATGATGGTCGGCCGCAACGTCGACCACATTTTCCCTGAGCGCAAGCCGAAGATCGGCGCGCCGGTGCTCGCGGTCTCCGGCCTGTCGCATCCGACGGAGTTCGACGACATCGGCTTCGAATTGCGCAAGGGCGAGATCCTCGGCTTCTACGGGCTGGTCGGCGCCGGGCGCAGCGAGGTGATGCAGGCGATCGCCGGCATCACCCGCACCAGCCGAGGCACCATCTCGCTGGACGGCAACTCAATCGCGCCGAAATCAGCGGCTGATTCCATCGAGGCCGGCATAGTCTATGTGCCGGAAGAGCGCGGCAAGCAGGGCGTGGTCATCGGCCTGCCGATCTTCCAGAACGTATCGCTGCCTTCGCTTGCGCGCACCTCGAAATCCGGTGTGCTGAGGCTCGCGGAAGAATTCTCGCTTGCCCGTTCCTACACCGAGCGGCTCGATCTGCGCGCCTCATCGCTCAGCCAGGACGTCGGCACGCTTTCCGGCGGCAACCAGCAGAAGGTGGTCATCGCCAAATGGCTGGCCACGACGCCCAAAGTGATCATCCTCGACGAGCCGACCAAAGGCATCGACATCGGCTCCAAGGCCGCCGTGCACGGCTTCATGGCCGAGCTCGTCGCGCAAGGCCTGTCTGTGATCATGGTCTCGTCCGAGCTGCCCGAAATCCTCGGCATGTCGGACCGGGTCGTGGTCATGCGCGAGGGCCGCATCGCTTCGGTCTACGACAACAAGGGGCTGGACGCCGAAACGCTGGTGCGAACCGCAGCGGGGATCGCGGCATGAAGAACTTCCTCAAATACCGCGAGATCTGGCTGCTTGCCGGCATCGCCGTGCTGATCGGCCTGATTTCCACGCGCTTCCCTGGCTTTGCCGACCCGGCCAATCTGCGCCAGGTGTTCAACGACACCTCGATCCTGATGATCCTGGCGCTGGGACAGATGGTGGTGATCCTGACGCGCTCGATCGATCTGTCGATGGCGTCCAACCTCTGCTTCACCGGCATGGTGGTGGCGATGCTCAACGCCGCGCATCCGGCGATCCCGATCCCGGTGCTGATCGCCATCGCACTGTTCGTCGGGCTGGTGCTCGGCGCCATCAATGGCTTCCTGGTGTGGCGGCTGAACATCCCCTCGATCGTGGTGACGCTCGGCACGCTGACCATCTATCGCGGCGCGACCTTCGTCGTGTCCGGCGGCGCCTGGGTCAATGCCGACCAGATGAGCCCGGACTTCATCAACTTCCAGCGCGCCGCCTTCCTCGGCCTGCCGGTGCTGTCGTGGATCGCTATCATAGTCATCGCGCTGTTCTTCCTGGTGATGACGCGCACGCAGATCGGCCGCTCGATCCATGCCATCGGCGTCAATCCGACCGCGTCGGTCTATGCCGGCATCGATGTCGGCCGCACCAAGTTCATCGTCTTCTGCATTTCCGGCATGATCGGCGGGCTCGCCGGATACTTGTGGATCTCGCGCTATGTGATCGCCTCGGTCGAGGTTGCGAACGGCTATGAGCTCAACATCATCGCCGCCTGCGTGATCGGCGGCATCTCGATCGCCGGCGGCATCGGCTCGGTCGGCGGCGCGGTGCTAGGGGCGCTGTTTCTCGGCATCATCTCCAACGCGCTGCCGGTCATCAACATCTCGCCCTTCTGGCAGATGGCGATCTCGGGCAGCGCCATCATCCTGGCCGTGGTGCTCAACGCGCGCGGCGAGCGCCGGCAGGGCCGCATCATCCTGAGAAAGGCGGAAGCGGCATGAGCGACACTCCTCACCCACGCCGCATACCGGACCGGCTCGACAAGCCGCTCTCTTCCGCGATCTTCTCTTGGGAGGCGCTGCTCGTCGTCATCGCGGTTCTCATCTTCGCGGTCAACAGCTTCGCCTCGCCCTATTTCCTTGATCCATGGTCGCTGTCGGACCTCACCTTCAACTTCACAGAAAAGGGCCTGATCGCGCTTGCCATGGCGCTGCTGATCATCTCCGGCGAGATCGATCTTTCGGTCGCGGCGATCGTGGCGCTCGCCTCGACCATGATGGGCATGGCGGTGCAGTCCGGCGCCGGCACGCCGGTGCTGGTGGCAATCGGCGTCGTTGTCGGGCTGGGCTGCGGCGCCTTCAACGGGCTGCTGGTGACGCGGCTCGGTCTGCCTTCCATCGTCGTCACCATAGGTACGATGAGCCTGTTCCGCGGCATCGCCTTCATCATCCTCGGCGACCAGGCCTATAAGGGCTATCCGGAGAGCTTTGCGTTCTTTGGCCAGGGCTATGTCTGGTGGGTTTTCTCGTTCGAGCTGGCGCTGTTCCTCGTCGCGGCGCTCATCTACTGGTTCGTGCTGCATCGCACGAGTTTTGGCCGGAAGGTCTTTGCCATCGGCAACAATCCGGTCGCCTGCCAGTTCTCCGGCGTGCGCGTCGGCCGCATAAAATTCATCCTGTTCTGCCTGACCGGGCTGATGTCGGGCATCGCCTCGGTGCTGATCACCTCGCGGCTCGGCTCGACAAGGCCCTCGATCGCGCAGGGCTATGAGCTGGAAGCAATCACCATGGTGGTGCTGGGCGGTGTCTCGATCCTCGGCGGCGCTGGCAGCATCTTGGGCGTCGTGCTCGCCGCCTTCATCATGGGGCTGGTGACGTTCGGACTCGGCCTGCTCAACGTGCCGGGCATCGTCATGTCGATCTTCATCGGGCTATTGCTGATCATCGTGATCGCGCTGCCCATCGTGTGGCGCCGCCTGCGCGAAGGACGCTTCGCCTGATGGAGAAATACGCCTTCAAGATGAAGCTCAACTCCGGCATGAAGGCCGAATACAAGCGGCGCCATGAAGAGATCTGGCCGTCGCTGGTCGCGCTTTTGAAGCAGGCCGGCGTCTCCGATTATTCGATCCATCTCGATGAGGAGACCAACATCCTGTTCGGGGTATTGTGGCGCAGCAGCGATCACGGCATGGCCGATCTGCCCAAGCATCCGGTGATGCAGCGCTGGTGGGCGCATATGGCCGACGTCATGGAGACCAAACCCGACAACGAGCCGGTGGCGGTGCCGCTGGAAACAATGTTCCATATGGCATGATTGTCGCCGTCATCGATATCGGCAAGACCAACGCCAAGCTGGCGCTGGTCGACCTCGCGCGCATGGCCGAAGTAGCGCTTCGCCGCACGGCCAATGCCGTCATCGCGGACGGCCCCTACCCGCATCACGATGTCGAGCGATTGTGGGCCTTCATCCTCGAAAGCCTCTCCGACCTCCACCGCGAGCAGCCCATCGACGCCATCTCGATCACCACCCATGGCGCGACCGCGGTGCTGGTCGATGCCGAAGGCGGGCTTGCGCTTCCGGCGATCGACTATGAATTCACCGGCACCGATGAACTTGCGCAGAACTATGATGCGGTCCGTCCGCCCTTTGCCGAGACGGGCACGCCGCGCCTGCCGGCCGGCCTCAACATCGGCGCGCAGCTCTTCTGGCAGCAGAAGCGCTTTCCTGCCGAGTTCGCGCGCGCCGCCGCGATCCTGATGTATCCGCAGTACTGGGCGCTGCGGCTTACCGGTGTCGCCGCTAACGAAGTGACATCGCTCGGCTGCCATACCGATCTCTGGAACCCCTGGCAGGCCGACTATTCGTCGCTGGTCGACCAGATGGGCTGGCGCCAGCTGATGGCACCGGTGCGGCCGGCAAGAGACCGACTGGGGCCGATCCTGCAGGCGATCGCGCAACAGACCGGACTCGACCCCGCGACTCCCGTCTTTTGCGGCCTGCACGACTCCAACGCCTCGCTGCTGCCGCATCTTTTGTCCGATCGGCCGCCTTTTTCCGTCGTCTCGACCGGCACCTGGGTGGTGTCGATGGCCGTCGGCGGCAGGAAGGTCGAGCTCGACCCGGCGCGCGACACGCTGGTCAATGTCAACGCGCTCGGCGACCCCGTGCCTTCGGCCCGCTTCATGGGCGGGCGCGAATTCTCGTTGTTGACCGGGGGCCAGCCGGTGGATTGGGACGAGGACGATGTCGCCGCCGTGCTTGCGCGACAGGCCTTGCTGCTGCCTTCCACTCAACAGGGCTCCGGACCGTTTCCGCATCGCGCCGCGCAATGGCATAATGCCGAGGCGTTGAGCGCCGGCCAGCGCTTCGTCGCCATCTCCTTCTATCTGGCGCTGATGACCGCGACTTGCCTCGAGCTGATCGGCGGCGACGGACCGACGACGGTCGAGGGGCCCTTTGCCCAGAACCGGCTCTTCATCCGCATGCTGGCGGCAGCGACAGGCAGGCCGGTCATCGCATCGGAGACATCGACCGGGACCAGCATCGGCGCGGCGCTGCTCGCATCGGATAGCGCTAACGTCATGAGCGAAGGCGAGCTGACCGAACCATCCGCCGATCCGGCTTGGCACGATTACGCGCGATCGTGGCAGCAGGTCGTCGGGACATGATCTGCGCCCAGATGCTTGCCATTATCTGACGGTCGGCGCCGCCCCTCATTGCCCTGCCGGGCATTTCTCCCCGTATAGTGACGGGGAGAAAGACGCTGTCTCGACGATTTCGCCAATCGCCAGCGATGCAGAACAGTGCGCAGCCGTTTCGGCTAGCCCCCTTCTCCCCGTCACTTAACGGGGAGAAGGTGCCGGCAGGCGGATGAGGGGCAGCGCCTGCCTCGGCAATTGGCGACTCGCCAAACATGCCGCAAGTTATCACTGCTAAGATGATTGCCCTCAATTGGCGTAAAGCAGCCCCTGCGGATCGATCTCAGGTTTGCGGCCGGCGACGAGGTCGGCCAGGAATTTTCCCGAGCCGCAGGCCATGGTCCAGCCGAGATGGCCGTGGCCGGTATCGAGATAGAGGTTGCGGTATTTCGCCTGGCCGAAGATGGGCACGGAATTCGGCATCATCGGCCTCAGGCCTGCCCATAATACAGCTTTCTTCTCGTCGAAGGCGCCGGGGAAAAGGTCCTTGCCGGTCTCCAGAATGGTTCTGAAATCGCGAGGCTTGAACGCGCGGTCGAAGCCGGTGAATTCCGCCGTCGAGGACATCCGCAGCCGGTTTCCCAGCCTCGAATAGCCGATCAGCCGGTCCTCGTCGGCGCCGCCCATGGTCGGGCCCTTGCTCTCGTCCTCCAGCGGGATGGTCGCCGTGTAACCCTTCACCGGATAGACCGGCAGGTCGATGCCGTAGCGGCGGCCGATGAGGCCGCTTTCCGGTCCCATGGAGATGACGACGGCGTCGCCTGTAACCGGGCCGGCCGAGGTCATCACCGCGCGCACGTGATCGCCCTCGATATCGAGGCCTTGCACGGTCGTGCCGAACAGGAATCTGACGCCGAGCTTCTCGGCCGCGTAGGCGGCAAGCTTGTCGACGAACTGCTTGGAATCGCCCGTCTGGTCGATCGGCGAATAGATGCCGCCGGCGATCTTGCCCTTCACGCCGGCGAGGCCCGGCTCCAGCTCGGCCAGACGGTCGCGGCCGACGATCTCGATCGGCAGGCCGTGCTCGCCGAGATAGCGGTAATTGTCGGCGCCGGTGTCAAAACTCTTCTGCGAGCGGAAAAAGTAGAGGATGCCTTTCTTGCGCTCGTCGTATTGGATGCCGGTCGCGTCCGACAGCGCGTTGATGCAATCGCGCGAATAGAGCGCGAGCCGGAGCTTGACGTCGGTGTTGGCGCGCAGGCGCGTCGCCGTGCATTCGCGCAGGAAACGCAGGCTCCAGGCATAGAAATAGGGATCGAGGCGCAGCCTGACCTTGATGCCGAGGTCGTGGTTCCACAGCGCCCGCAGGAAGGTCTTCAGCGCCGCGGGCGAAGCCCAGGCGGTGGCGTCGCCTGGCGAGACAAGACCGGCATTCGACTGGCTGGTGCCGCGCGCCGCCGCTTCATGGCGCTCGATGACCGTCACCTCATGGCCGTCTTTAGCCAGATAGTAAGCGGCCGCCGTGCCAACGACGCCCGCCCCGAGCACCAAAACCTTCATGCCGTCCCTCAAGGATCATTCCAACAGCGCGCGTTTACGCACCACTGCATGAGCCTCAATACCGCGTCTAAACGGACCAGACGAGCCCTTGGCCCAACAGGTCAGTTTCGAACGGAGTTCTTGCCCGTCAGGATGCGCTCCCAGGCCAGCGCATCCTTGACGATCTGGTCGAGGTCGTCGCGCTGCGGCGCCCAGCCGAACTCCTTGCGGGCAAGCTCGGAATTGGCGACGACTGCGGCGGCATCACCCGGACGGCGGTCACCCATGCGGACATCGAAATCATGGCCGAAGGCGCGGCGCACGCTCTCGATCACTTCGAGAACCGAATAGCCGTGGCTGTAGCCGCAATTGGCGACGAGGCTCTCGCCGCCTTCGCGCAGCCGCTGCAGCGCCAGCCGGTGCGCCGCCGCGAGATCGCTGACATGGATGTAGTCGCGGATGCAGGTGCCGTCCGGCGTCGGATAGTCGTTGCCGAAGACCTGCATGAAGGGCCGCTTGCCGAGCGCGGTCTCGCAGGCGACCTTGATCAGATGCGTGGCGCCCGGCGTCGACTGACCGGTGCGGCCCTTCGGATCGGCGCCGGCGACGTTGAAGTAGCGCAGCGCCGTGTAGCGGATATCGTGCGCGATGGCGGCATCGCGCAGCATCCATTCGCTCATCAGCTTGGAGAGGCCATAGGGCGATTCAGGCGCCAGGCGCGCGTCCTCGCGCACCGGTTCCAGCCCGGCGCCGCCATAGACGGCGGCAGTGGAAGAGAAGATGAAATGCGGCACGCCCTCACGTACCGCGGTTTGGATCAGCGTGCGGGTCTTGCAGGTGTTGTTCTCGTAATAGCCGAGCGGATCGGCGACCGATTCCGGCACCACGATCGAGCCCGCGAAGTGGATGATGGCGTCGATCTTGTTTTCCCGGATGATCCGGCCGACCAGCTCACGGTCGGCGACGTCGCCGACGACGAGCTTCGCCTCGGGCGCCACCGCCCATTCGAAGCCTGTGGAAAGCCGGTCGAGCACGACGACGCTTTCGCCGGCGTCGAGAAGCTCCCAGACCATGTGGCTGCCGATATAGCCGGCACCGCCTGTTACCAAAACCGTCATCATCCACCTCGCTGATCAAGATTTATCGGAAACTGTCTCAACAGCCACCGTGCTGGAAACCCCGCCGCAAGCCCATTAAAGCGCGTCGAAATGGATACAGTCGACGCGCTTTAAGTTTTGTTTTGATGCATGTCGTTCCCCCAAAACCGCTGTGCACTTTTGGGCGATATGCATTAGCCTCCCTGAATGTTAAGTCTGTAACAGTTCCTCCCGCCCGAGGCATCGTACCGAAACAAAACTGGTTCACACCCTCGTTCACACATCCTGGAGGAATAGGCCACGATCCGGCAGCGTTAGGAACAGGCCCGGGGCGTGGCATTTTGACCGGTTTGGTCCGGTGGACGCGCATCAGGCCGGTGACTATGATCCGGCGCAAAATTGGGAAGCCGACATGAATTACCAGCGGTTCTTCGAAGACGCGATCGACCAGCTCCATGCGGAGCGGCGCTACCGGGTTTTCGCCGATCTCGAACGCATCGTGGGCAAGTTCCCGCGCGCCATCTGGCGCTCGAACGGCCGCGCCCAGGAAATCACCGTCTGGTGCTCCAACGACTATCTCGGCATGGGCCAGAACGGCGATGTGATTACCGCTT
>NZ_RZSC01000589.1:0-3786 GCF_003998155.1 Mesorhizobium sp. M1E.F.Ca.ET.063.01.1.1 | reverse complement strand
ATGTCGGCCGGCTTCATGCGCGCGTAAGAGGCATAGGGAAAGGCCGGATAGAAGTTCTCGCCGGACGGCGAAACGCCCCTCAGCATGGCATTGGCGAAATCTTGCTCGCTCCAGGCGCCGATGCCGTCCTTGGCATCCTGCGAGATATTGGGCGGCACGAAAGTGCCGAACGGCGTCTTCAGCTCCAGCCCGCCGGCAAGCTCCAGGCGGGCATCACCCTTGGACCCCGGTTTGGCATGGCAGGACGTGCAGCCGCCGGCATTGAAGATGCGCTGGCCCCTGGCGGCGTCGCCGGAGCCGAGCTGTGCGACGGTCGCGTCATCGAGCCGAACCGGCGCAGCCAGGACCCAACCGGCGACCGCACCGGCGCCGCCCAGCACGATAACGGCACCGACGAGCTTCTTCAGCCAGGCCATATCAGGCGGTCAGCCCTTCTTGATCCTGTAGTTCTGATGGCAGGCGCCGCAGTCGCCGCCAATCGTGTTGAGCTGCGCCTTCAAACCATCGACATCGCCCGGCGGCGAAGCGACCGCTTCCTTGACGTTGGTCAGCAGCTTGTCCTCGGCTGCCTTGAAGCCGGACATGTCTTCCCAGATCTTCGGCGCGGCCGTGGTGTAGCCTTGATCGCTGCCGGCCGGGAACAGCTTCTCGGCATCGAACTTCTCGGCATTGGCCTGCAACGCCTTCAGCGTCGTCAGCACGGCGGAGGCATCGAAATCCTCCTCGCCCTTGACCACCTTCGACAACTGGCCGGCGAGCTTGCCGCGCTCCTTCATCAGAGCCTGGCGATCCTGGATCGGATCGGCAAAGGCGGCCGAACCGGCAAAAGCGAGCATGGAGATGGCGAGGACAAGCTTTCTCATTCAATTGGCTCCATCGGTGAAGAGAGTAAGCGACTACGGCATTTCACCGTTTCACGGTGAAATGCTCTATCTCCTTGTTGGCGCAATTCCAGACGGAAAACCGTTCCACGCTTTTCCTGGAATTGCTTTGAACGCTAACGGACCTAGCGATGGGAATATTCCCCCAGTGCCGTCACGATTTCCCGATCGTGATCAATCTCCTGTGTTGGCAGATAAAGAAAAGCCCCGGCATGCCGGGGCTTTTCGTCGGATTGGTCAGCCTTTAGCCTTCTCATAAAGCTCCAGGACATAATCCCAGTTGATGAGGCTATCGACGAAGGCTTCGAGGTATTTCGGCCGCGCGTTGCGGTAGTCGATGTAATAGGAGTGTTCCCACACGTCGACGCCGAGGATCGGCGAAGCGCCATGGACCAGCGGGTTCTCGCCATTGGGTGTCTTCGAGATCGCGAGCTTGCCATCCTTGACCGAGAGCCATGCCCAGCCGGAGCCGAACTGGGTGGTGCCAGCGGCGACGAAATCCGCCTTGAACTTGTCGTAGCCGCCGAGATCGCTGTCGACGGCCTTCTGCAGCGCGCCCGGCAGCTTGTTGCCGCCGCCGCCCTTCTTCATCCATTTCCAGAAGTGGATGTGGTTGTAGTGCTGGGCGGCGTTGTTGAAGAGCCCGGCATTCTTGCCGAAGGACTGCTTCACGACCTCTTCAACCGACAGGTCGCCCATTCCAGCCTCGGCGGCCAGCTTGTTGCCGTTGTCGACATAGGCCTTGTGGTGCTTGTCGTGGTGATACTCCAGCGTCTCCTTCGACATGTAGGGCTGCAGCGCCTCATAGTCGTAAGGCAAAGCGGGCAACTCAAAAGCCATGGATGGTACTCCCTCAGGAAAAAGTCCGGTGCAACTACCGGACTAAGATAGGTCTGGAATGGATTGGGGCAACTCCGGAATGAAGCGCCGGTCGCCTTTTTATCCGCTCAGGCGGCGGGAGTCGAATGCGCCCAATCCCAATAGAGCTCGCGCGCCTTCTTGGCCACCGGTCCGGGCTGGAGATCGCGGTCCTCGATGCGGGTGATCGGCACCACCTTCGAATGGTTGCCGGTCGAGAATATCTCGTCCGCTTCGAGGAAATCGCGGATCGTGAGCGTCTTTTCGGTGGTCCTGAAGCCGTAGTCGCCGAGCAGGTTGATCGTGCGCGAGCGGGTGATGCCGGACAGGAACGTGCCGTTCGCAGCCGGCGTCATCACATGGCCGTCCTTGACCAGGAAGATGTTGGAGGTGCCGGTCTCGGCGACGTTGCCCAGCATGTCGAGCACCAGCGCATTGTCGAAGCCGCGATTCTTGGCCTCGAGGATGGCGCGACCGTTGTTGGGATAGAGGCAGCCGGCCTTGGCGTTGGTCGGCATGGTCTCGATGGTCGGCCGCCGGAACGGCGAGACGCCGATCGAAAAGCCGGAAGGCGGGATCATCGGCGATTCATAGAGGCAGAGACAGAAGCGGGTCGAGGCCGGATCGGCCGGCACGCCCATATAGCCGCCATGCTCGGCCCAGTACATCGGCCTGATATAGACGGCGGTCTTGCCGTCGAATTTCTTCAGGCCGTCCCAGGCCAGCCCGACGATCTCATCGGCGCTCATGGATGGCTTCAGGCCGAGCGCGATCGCCGAGGCGTTGACGCGCGCGGCATGACGGTCGAGATCTGGCGCCACGCCTTCGAACCAGCGGGCGCCGTCAAAGACGCTGGTGCCCAGCCACATGGCGTGGCTGCGCGGTCCGAGAATGGCGACGTTGCCCTCGTACCAGTCGCCGTCCACATAGGTCCATGTCGCGGACTGCGCCGCCGCCGCCAGTGTCATCGTTTGCCGTCCATATCGATGATTTTCGAGCAGCCATAGGACGATGCTTTGGCGGCCCACGTCAACCGACATCGGCCAAAATCGTTGAGGCCAGAGGCACTTGCGCGCAATCAGCGCTTGCGCGACGCCGCGGCACGCCGCAAAACTCTGCTTATGCACCATGCGGCCTATGTCTTCGACGCCTATGGCACGTTGTTCGACGTGCATGCGGCCGTGCGCCGCCATGCCGGCGAGATCGGTCCGGACGGCCAGCTTCTCTCCGAAATCTGGCGCGCCAAGCAGCTCGAATATTCCTGGGTGCGGACGCTGATGGGCGCCTACGCCGATTTCTGGCAACTGACCGAGCAGGCGCTGGACTTCGCGTTCAAGAAGGTGCCTTCGGCCGATCCGGCGCTAAGAGCCAGGCTGCTGGAAGCGTATTGGCGGCTCGACTGCTACCCGGAAGTGCCGGCGGTGCTGAAGGCGCTCAAGGCATCGGGCGCGAAGCTTGCGATCCTCTCCAACGGCTCGCCGGAAATGCTGCAGGCGGCGGTGAAATCCGCCGCCCTCGACCAGATCCTCGACGACGTCTTCTCGGTCGATGAGATCAAGCGCTTCAAGACCGACCCGTCGGTCTACGACATGGTGGTCACGGGCTGGCGGCTCTATCCGGAGGCGGTGTCGTTCCAATCCTCCAACCGCTGGGACGTCGCCGGCGCCACCAAGTTCGGCTTCCGCACCGTCTGGATCAACCGAACCAACCAGCCGGACGAATACCGGGACTTTCCGCCGGGGCTGATCCTGCCCTCGCTCGAGGGCCTGCTGACAGACGCCTGACCTTGCTGTTGCTGCAGCGCAACAGATGTGTCGCGGTCACAGCTTCGCCTTTGTTTGTCCACCCTCAGGCCAGAATTGGAACCGCCTATCGCCGCCGACTGTTATTGGAGCTGCCGGCGGCCAGCCTGCGGATTCATGCTTTCTTGCGAATTCAAGACCTAGAAAAGGCAACCATGTCAGACGCTTCCTTCCGCATCAGCCGCCGTGGCTTCCTCAATCTCACAGCCCTCGGCGCTGCTTCGGCCGCGGTTTCCGCCTGCACC
>NZ_RZSC01000588.1:0-3788 GCF_003998155.1 Mesorhizobium sp. M1E.F.Ca.ET.063.01.1.1 | reverse complement strand
GCTACGCTCGACACCTCTCCCCCGTCGATCGGGGGAGAGGTGTCGAGCGTAGCTCGACGGAGTGGGGGGTCGACCCTTGGCGTGGCGCAGGAAGATTCTTGCGCCTTGGTCTTTTTTTCAATGTTCGGCGGCAGCGGTTGCCAGGTGGTTCCCCCACTCCGTCGCTGCTTCGCAGCGCCACCTCTCCCCCCTCCGGAGGGAGAGGAAAGGGAGCCGAGTCCTACCGCTCCTCCCTGCGAAACGGCTTCAGCAGCGCCGACGGCGCGACCGCATTGCGCGACATGAAGGCCATCGCGACGATGGTGAAGATGAACGGCAGCATCAGGAACGCTTCGTAGGGGATGTGACCGAGTCCGCTTGCCTGCATCCTGAGCTGTAGCGCGTCGACGAAGGCAAAGAGCAGCGCGGCTCCCGCCGAGCGCCATGGGTCCCAGCGGCCGAACACGACCAAAGCGATCGCCACCCAGCCGCGGCCCGACACCACGCCGAAGGTGAAGGCGTTGAACTGCGCCATGGTGAGGAAGGCGCCGGCCAAACCCATCAGCGCGCCGCCGAGGATGACCGCCTGGAAGCGCGTGGCGATCACGCTGACGCCGGCGGAATCCGCAGCGCGTGGGTTCTCGCCGACCATGCGCACCGACAGTCCCCATGGCGTGCGGTAGAGCACGAAGGCGGCGAGCGGTACGGCAAGGATCGCGAGATAAACCAGCGTGAACTGGTTGAACACGGCCGGGCCGAGGATCGGAATGCCCGAAAGCAACGGGATCGCCACCGGCTTGAAGCCGTCGATGCTGGGCGGCACCGATTGCTGGCCGAAGATCAGGCGGTAAAGGAAATAGGCAAGGCCGGATGAGAACAGCGTCACGCCGATGCCGCAGACATGCTGGCTCAAGCCCAGCGCCACGGTGAACAGCGCATGCAGCGCGCCCATCAGCGCGCCGACAAGCACGGCCACCAGCACGCCGAGCCACAGGCTGCCGCTGAGGCTGGCGGCGGTGAAGCCAGCCATCGCCGACAACAGCATGATGCCTTCGATGCCGAGATTGAGCACGCCGGCGCGCTCGGAAAACATTTCGCCGAGCGTGGCGAAAGCGAGCGGCGTGGCAATGCGGATGATGGCGGCGAGGAAGCCGACCTGAAAAATCTGCTCGAATACCGCGCTCATGCGGATGCTCCCACGCGGCGGATGCGGTAGGCGGTGAAGAGCAGCGCCACCAGCATGGCAAGCAGCGCCGTGCCCTGGATGACGTCGCTGAGGAAAGCCGGCACGCCGGTCGCGCGCGACATCGCCTCGGCGCCGGTCATGACGGCGGCGAGGAAGAGCGCCGCGGGCACCACGCCGAGCGGATTGAGCCTTGCCAGCATGGCGACGACGATGCCGGAATAGCCATAGCCCGGCGAGATGTCGCTCATCACCTGGAAGTGCACGCCACCCACCTCGCCGACGCCGGCGAGTCCGGCGAGCGCGCCGGAGAGCAGCGCGGTGGAAAGCAGCACGCGCTGCACGCTGATGCCGCCATAGCGTGCCGCTTCGGCATTCTCGCCGGTAACGCGGATGCGGAAGCCGAGCGTGGTGCGCGCGATCAGGAACCAGCAAAGCGGTGCCGCGATCAGCGCCACGATCACGCCGAGATGCAGCCGCGTGCCTTCGATCAGCACAGGGAAATTGGCCGAATCCTCGATCGGCGGCGAGATCGGGTAGCCGCTGAACGTATCCTTCCACGGCCCCTCGATCAGCGCCATCAGCGCGTAATAAATGACCGAGTTGAGGAGCAGCGAGCTCACCACATCATCGACCTTGAACTTGACCCGGAGCGTCGCCGGCACCAGCGCGACGATGGCGCCGGCCGCCGCGCCCGCCAGCGCCATCAGAAGCATGGCGAGGTAACCCGGCATCGGGATGGCGCCGACGGCGCAGCTCGCCACCGCGCCGGCCAGCAACTGGCCCTCGGCGCCGATGTTCCAGAATTTTGCCCGGAAGGCGATCGCCACCGCAAGGCCGGTGAAGATCATGGGTGCTGCGCGCACCAGCGTCTCGGTGATGGCGTAGCTGTCGCCGAGCGAGGCCGAGAGCATCACGCCATAGGCCTCGGTGACCCCGGCGCCGGCGACTGCGATCAGGCCGCTGCAAAGGATGAGTGTGACGACAATCGCGAGGAACGGCAGCGCGAGATTGAACCAGGCGGGCGTCGACGTGCGGGCTTCGAGACGAAACATCAGGCGTGCCCCTCCGCGCCGGTCATCATCAGCCCGAGCCGCGTGACCGTGGCGTCCGCGCCGGAAAGCGTGCCGGCGATGCGGCCCTCATACATCACCGCGATGCGGTCCGAGAGCATCAGCAGTTCCTCGAGGTCCTCGCCGATGACGATGATGCCGCAGCCCTTGGCGCGCATGGCGAGGAACTTCTCGTGGATGAAGCGGGCAGCGCCTATGTCGAGGCCGCGCGTCGGCTGCGAGACGATCAGCACCTTCGGATCGAAGGCGAGCTCGCGCGCCAAAAGCGCCTTCTGCAGATTGCCGCCGGAAAGCGCGCCGGCGCGCACCATCGGCCCGGGACAGCGTATGTCGTAGGCCTTGATCTGCGCCTCGGCGAAGGCGCGGATCGCGGCCGGATTGAGCAGTCCCTTGCGGCTGAAGGCCTCGGTGCCGACGCGCGGCAGCACCATGGAATCGGCGAGCGGCAGGTTTGTGACCAGCCCGGTCGTCATCCGGTCTTCCGGAATACGGCCGAGCCCGAGCGCCTGCAGTGCGCGCGGCGAGAATTGCGTCACCTTTTTGCCGGCTATCGTCATCGTGCCGGCTTGAGGCTGCAACATGCCGGAGATGACGTCGGCGAGCGCCCGCTGGCCGTTGCCGGAAACGCCGGCGATACCCAGGATCTCCCCGGCGCGGACGAAAAGCGACACCTCGCGCAGCGGCATGCCGGCATGGCCGGTAGTGGAAATAGCGTCGAGCGTCAGCACCGAGGCACCGGGCGTCGTAGCCTCTTTGGTCGGCGGTACGATCTCGTGGCCGCACATCAGCTTGGCCATCTCGGCCGAGGTCGTGCTGGCCGGATGATCGACGCGGCCGGCGACCTTGCCGTGGCGCAGCACCACGCAGCGATGCGTGAGCGCTCTGACCTCGTTGAGCTTGTGCGAGATGAAGATGATGCCGAGCCCTTGGGCTGCCATGGAGCGCAAAGCGGCGAACAGGCCGTCCACTTCACTCGGCGCCAGCACCGCCGTCGGCTCGTCGAGGATCAAAAGCTTCGCGCCGCGAAACAGCGCCTTGATGATTTCCAGCCGCTGCTGCTCGCCGACCGAGAGCGCCGAGACCGGCAGGTTGGGATCGAGGCTCAAGCCATGCCGGCTGCCGATTTCCTTCAGCCGCGCCAGCCCGCCGGCGCGGTCGATGCCGCCGGATCTGCCGGGGATGCCGATCAGCAGGTTCTCCAGCACCGTGAGCCGTGGCGCCAGATGGAAATGCTGATGCACCATGCCGATGCCGGCGGCCAAGGCATCGGCCGAATCGTGGATGGCGACCGATCTGCCCTCGACCAGAATCTCGCCGGCGTCCGACGCATAGGCGCCAAACAGCACATTCATCAGCGTCGTCTTGCCGGCGCCGTTCTCGCCGAGCAGGCCGAGGATTTCGCCCGGCGCGACGCTGAGATCGACCGCCTCGTTCGCCTTGACGGCGCCGAAGCTCTTGGTGATGCCGCGCATTTCGATGAGAGGGGCGGACAAGGGTGCTCCTGCACTGATACCCCTCCCCCTCGAGGGGAGGGTGCCGAGCGAAGCGAGGCG
>NZ_RZSC01000587.1:0-3789 GCF_003998155.1 Mesorhizobium sp. M1E.F.Ca.ET.063.01.1.1 | reverse complement strand
AGACAGATAGGGGGCCGGTTGATCCAGAAAACGAGACGTCAGCAATACGCGAAGCTCGTCAGCGTGCTTGCTCCTGCTCAACATGAGGTAGAGGATCTCGCCGGTGCGGGCGAAAAACCGACGATCGTTCGAGACGCTGCCGTTCGGCTTGACGTTGACGTCTTCGAACAGAGAATGAGCCCCAAACGGGAAGACGAACTTAGAGCTCCACCGCTTGTTGCTCGACCCTTCAATCGCCGAGCCTTGGAGGAAGTTCAAGACGGCCGCGAAATCGTCGAAAGTTTCGAAGCGATCGCGTAGATACCTGAAATCAGGCTTGTCGATGCCGCCTGCCGTTTCGGCCATCTTATTGAGCCAAAGTGACCAAGCCGCGTCGTCTGACCCTGCTTCGGCGCGAACGGTCATCACATGGGGATTGTTGAACACCAGGTTGCGCAGGCGTAGCTGAAGCTGGGGCTTATACGAGAGACTGTTGTAGGTTTCCTCGCTCAGGGCCCGCCCTTCACGGTGTTCCGACAGAAGCACCGTCAGAAACTCGAGGAACGTCAGCCACGGCGACTGCTCGTCATGAAGGCGATGTCCCCAAATCGCTTCGTCGATCCAATAGGCGGGACCGGTGCGTTCTTCGAACTGGGTGGGGCGATCAAGAAATTCCATTGTCATACTCGCACGATCACGCGTCGCGGCTGAGCGCGGCCATCGGAATTGATATCGATAAACCGCAGAACGAGTTCTCCGTCTGCCGTGACGTCGTCGCCATCGAGCTTGCGGCGGTTTTCAGTCTCCCGCAGCAGACGCGCTTTGAAAGCGAGTAGATCTTCGTGACACTCAAGCGAGAAACTGCTCGGCAGTGCGCCCTCGGCGACGCGCCCGAGGAACTCGAACCTCGTCGGCGAAAGTGCCAGGAACACGGGAGGAATTTCGCCGCCTCGCACCAGCTTGACCGATACTCCGAAGTGTCGGCCAGCTTTGTCTGGGACGATGCTGACCTCTTCACCGCTCGCACGAGGTACCGAGATAATTTCATCGAGCAGAGGACTGCGCTTCGACTGCGAAAAGCTGCCAGACGTCGCAAGCACAAGCTCATCCTGGTTCTGAACCAGCATCCCCGTGAAAATACGATTCAGCCCGCGGACGACCATACTGACCGCCTGCCGGGGCGCGACTTGTCCGGCTGAGATTCTTTGTGCCGTTTCGAGATACAGGCCGGCGTAACGAAACACACTGAGGTCCCACAGATCGTACTCGTCGATCTTGGACTCTGGCATCGTAAAGAACAGGCGCTGCCGTTGTGCGCGAAGCGCTCCGAGAAACACGGTGCGACCGTTGGCGTCGGCTCCTTCAAGGTAAGTACGTTGAGCAGCGGTAAAGGCGGCGGTCGCCCCGTACACGGGATCCGAGACGACAAGTTCATCGTAGTCGGCCTTATAGGCCGGATCGTCAGCGCCATAGACGAGCAGATTGTCAACCCGGTTGCTCGTTTCCGCACCGATCCCAAACGCGTTGAGCTTCCGAAAGAGTTCCGTCTTCTCAGCCCTGCTCGGTTTCAGATTCCCACCAAAAATGTTGCGGTAGATGCTCGCTAAATCGAGGTGTCCGGCGTCCTGCAGCGCAGGCACGTCGGCGCATGTCATCAATCCGTCCCGGGCGTCGGGATGACCGAGGAGACTGTTGGCAATCAACGCCAGGAGTTGACGCACCGGAAAATGGCTCCCGTTGCGCTCGCTAAGTTCAATGACCGCCGCAAGCCGCCTTTTGAATGGATCCTCTTCACCGACGCCTATGAGCCGTCGGCGATTTTCGAAGATGGGACAGATTGCGCCGTCGCTGCGCGCGGAGCAGCCGTCGCAGCCCTGCCAACCTTCATGCTCTGTTATCGCCTTGATGATCGCCGTTACCATCTGAGCCGCCGGAGATCGACTGAGGTCTCTCAGTTCGAGACGAATTCCCGCGTCGTTCGTCACGCCCGTAACCAAGAGGTCTTCGACAACTTGGCTCGCCCGTTCGATCTCAGGCGTCTTCGGCGCAGATTTGAATTTCTCGAGGAGCTGCCCGTGATTGGCGGCAAGGAGATAGAAGGTTGCTGCGGTCGGATTCGCGATATCGGCCGAGAATTCAGCGATAAGCGATGCACTTTCGTCATCGCGCAGTTCGCTCAAATCTTTGACGACGACAAGCGAGCGCTTATCGCCGAGGTCCAGACGCTGAACCTTGACGCCCAGGTTCCAGAGGTTCGCGTCGCCGCCGAGTTCGATCCAGACCTCTCGGCAATGATATGTTTTTCCATCCCCTGCTGTGCCGGTGATGATGTATGAACCTGGGGAGGCCCCGCGAAAATTTTCAACGAGCTCGTCGCGAAGTGGCGCGGGCAGTGTAATCGGCCGAATTTTGTGACGACGCAGCGCACGCTGAATCGTCTCGTCATACATGTTGTCGTTGGTGGGGATCGGCCCGTAGTTTCTGAGAAACCTGATCCACGCATGTATAGATGGCGTTTCTGACACGCGCCCCCCCAAGTTTCGGTAAAGTTGTAAACGACGTAATGATTCGGTGGCCTAATTTAGCAGCAGTCGCTGCCGGCCACCCACGCATCTTGCCTTATTTCCAACTTGTCCCCATCCCCGACGTGTTCGAAAGCCAAATACGACACAACTCTTCCTAGACGACTAACGCGGGCCGTGAAGCGTGGTCATACGACGCCCCAGGCGCGAAACCTTCCTCTCCCCGTCATCTCGCGCAAGCCGAGCTCGCCGACCAGGTTGAGCGCCCCCTGTTTTGTGACCTTTAGCCTGTCCTGGATCATGCCTGTCGAAACGAGCGGCCGCGACAGCACCAGCTCGATCAGGTCGGGCAATTTTGAACTTGCCCGACGCTCCCTGAGCCGCCGCTCCATCTGGCTTTTCGCCAGCACCAGCCGATCATGCTCTTTTAGTCCGACCAGTGCTGCGTCGTGGATGGCGTCGACAAAAGCCAACAACCGATCGGAGCGATTGCGCGCCCGCCGCCGCTCCCGCGGAATGTTTTTGGCGCCGAGATGCAGGCTGGCGAGATGGTTGGCGCCAATCCCTTCCTGCCGCAGCAGCGCGGCGATGAACAGCGACCCGAGCCAGGCGGCATGCTGCAGCACCTCGATGCCGGACCAGGCCTCGAGCAGGACCGCGCCACGCAGCACGACCGGCAGATCGCGGGTCCTGGCGACAACGTCCTGCCATTCGGCCAGCCGTTCCTCTTCATTCCAATCGAGATCGTAGATCAGGTCCGGCCGCTCACGTCGTGACGTTTCCTCTTTTCGAGCAGGCACATCGGCGCCGTTCAGAATCTTCGATGTGCGTGCGAGAACAGCATCGATCTCGGCAAACTCCTCAGCCAGAAGATCCGCCTCAGCATCATCCTGACCGTCGGCAGGAACGGGGCTGGCCTCCTGCCCTTCCCGGCTTTTTTGTACCGACGCCGGCGTCGCGCCACCGCGGCCGGTCAAGGTCAAAAACCCGTCCCGGCTGAGCGCCCAGTCGGGCGTCTGCGCAAAAATTCGCCGCCGGGTTCGTAGCACCGCGTGTGCGCGGGTGATCTCGTGGGTCGGGGTGCGGATGTCCATGTGGGCGTCGTGCAGGACCAGGTCCTCAAGATGGACGAGCTCGCCCTCGAGCCAGAGTGCGGCGGCTGCATCGGCGAAGTGTTGGCGTTCGACAAAGCCGTCGCGGACGGGAGAGCGCGCCAGGCGCTCGTCGAGCCGCGCCATAGCCTCGGTGGTTGTCGCTTTTACTTCCCGATTTCAAACAGGGAAAAGTC
>NZ_RZSC01000586.1:0-3790 GCF_003998155.1 Mesorhizobium sp. M1E.F.Ca.ET.063.01.1.1 | reverse complement strand
CTCATAGACCACGTCGTGGCTGAAGCCGAGCGCGAGCTGCAGGTTCTTGCCCTGCATGGCGGCACGATAGCCGACGCCGGTGATCTCGAGCTTCTTCTCGAAGCCGTCCTTCACGCCCTGCAGGATGTTGACGATCTGCGTGCGCGACATGCCCCATTTGGAACGGGCGGTCTTCGACTGGTCGCGCGGCTCGACAGCGATCTCGCTGCCTTCCATCTTGACCAGCACTTCGTCGTTCACCACGAACTTCAGCTCGCCCTTGGGGCCCTTCGCCGTCACGGTCTGGCCGTTGACGGTCGCGGAGACGCCCTGCGGCAGCGAAACGGGTTTCTTTCCGATACGAGACATTTTGTTGTCCTCGTCACTTCTTTCGTTTCAGGTTCCAGTTCCCGGGCGCGATCCCGAGAACCGAAGCCCATTCATCAATCTCGTGCCGGATCAGAAGATCTGGCAGAGGATCTCGCCGCCGACATTCTGCTCGCGCGCTTCGTGGTCGGCCATGACGCCCTTCGGCGTCGAAAGGATGGCGATGCCGAGGCCGTTGGCGACGTGCGGAATCGACTTGGCCGAGACATAGACGCGGCGGCCAGGCTTCGAGACGCGCTCGATCTCGCGCACGACCGGAGCGCCGTCGAAATACTTCAGCTCGATCTCGATTTCCGACTTGCCGTTATCGAAGTCGGTCTGGCTGTAGTCGCGGATATAACCTTCCGACTTCAGCACTTCGAGAACGCGGGCGCGCAGACGCGAGGCCGGAGTCGAGACGCTCGACTTCTTGCGGCCATAGGCGTTGCGGATGCGGGTCAGCATATCGCCGAGAGGATCGCTCAATGACATCTCAGTGTCTCCTTACCAGCTCGACTTGACCAGGCCCGGGATCTGGCCGTTGTTGCCCAGATCGCGAAGCGCGATACGCGAAAGCTTGAGCTTGCGATAGTAGGCGCGCGGACGGCCGGTGACTTCGCAGCGGTTGCGGATGCGGATCTTGGCCGAGTTGCGCGGCAGAGCCGAAAGCTTCAACTGGGCGCGGAAACGCTCTTCCATCGGCTTGGACTGATCCATGACGATTTCCTTGAGCGCCTTGCGCTTGGCGGCGTACTGACCGGCAAGCTTGCGGCGCCGGTTGTTCTTCTCGACTGAGCTGGTCTTTGCCATTTCAGATTTTTCCTTTTTCGCTGCCGTTACTGGCGGAAGGGGAAGTTGAAGGCCTTGAGCAGCGCTCTCGCCTCGTCGTCCGTCTTCGCCGTCGTACAAACGATGACGTCCATGCCCCAGACCTGATCAACCTTGTCGTAATTGATCTCCGGGAACACGATGTGTTCCTTGATGCCCATGGCGTAGTTGCCACGGCCGTCAAAGCTCTTCGGGTTCAGCCCGCGGAAGTCGCGGACGCGCGGCAGCGCAATGTTCACGAGGCGGTCGAGGAACTCGTACATGCGTTCCTTGCGTAGCGTGACCTTGGCGCCGATCGGCATGTTCTCGCGCACCTTGAAGCCCGCGATCGAGTTGCGGGCGCGGGTGACGACGGCCTTCTGGCCGGCGATCAGCGCGAGATCCTCGGCCGCGACCGAGGGCTTCTTGGAATCGCCGGTCGCCTCGCCGACGCCCATGTTCAGCACGATCTTGTCCAGGCGCGGAACCTGCATGTCGTTGTCGTAGCCGAACTGCTCCTGCAGCGCCTTGCGGATGGTCTCGTTGTAGACCTTCTTGAGGCGCGGCTCGTTCTTGGCAGCCGCCTGCTTGGTTTCAGCCTTAGCCATTGATGACTTCTCCCGAACGCTTGGCGACGCGCACCTTCTTGCCGTCCTTCTGGATGGCGAAGCCGACGCGGGTCGGCTTACCGTCCTTGGGGTCGGCCAGCGCGATGTTCGACAGGTGGATCGGCGCTTCCTTGGTGATGATCCCGCCCTCTTGGGACTGGGTCTGCTTCTGATGACGGCGAATGAGGTTCACGCCGCGCACGAGCGCGGTGTCTTCCTTCGGCTGCACCGACAGGACTTCGCCCGAACGGCCCTTGTCCTTGCCGGCAAGCACGACGACCTTGTCGCCTTTTCTGATCTTTTGCATTGGTCCGGCTCCTTACAGCACTTCAGGCGCGAGCGAGATGATCTTCATGTGGTTCTTGGCGCGAAGCTCGCGCGGAACCGGCCCGAAGATACGCGTGCCGATCGGTTCTTTCTTGTTGTCGACGAGAACGGCCGCGTTCTTGTCGAAACGGATCACGCTGCCGTCCGGACGGCGGATGTCCTTGGCCGTGCGAACCACGACCGCCTTCATCACATCGCCCTTCTTAACGCGGCCGCGCGGGATGGCTTCCTTGATCGACACCACGATGATGTCGCCGACGGAGGCATACTTCCGCTTCGAGCCGCCCAGCACCTTGATGCACATGACACGACGGGCGCCGGAATTGTCCGCGACGTCGAGGTTTGTTTGCATCTGAATCATGACTGGCCGCCTTCTTCTTTTCTAACGGGACGGGTTCGACACCCCTCCCCGGTCTGTCCAAAATTCGTTTCGTTCGCCCGGATCAAGCCTGATCCGAAGTGACGACGATCCAGCGCTTGTCCTTGGAAATCGGCTTCGATTCCTGGATGAACACCTGGTCGCCGACCTTGTGGGCGTTGTTCTCGTCGTGCGCCTTGTACTTCTTGGTCATGCGCACGGTCTTCTTCATCACGGGATGCGTGAAGCGCCGTTCGACCTTGACGACGACCGTCTTCTCGTTCTTGTCGCTGACGACGGTGCCCTGCAGAATGCGCTTTGGCATGGTCTTAACCCTTCTTGGCCGCGGCTTTTTCAGCGGCGATGGTCTTGATGCGCGCGATGTCCCTGCGGACCTGCTTCACGCGCGCGGTCTTCTCAAGCTGACCGGTGGCCTTCTGGAAGCGCAGGTTGAACTGCTCCTTCTTCAGGCTGGCCAGGTCGTCGGTCAGCTGATCCTGGGTCTTGGTCCGGATGTCTTCGGCTTTCATGATCGCCTGTCCTTATTCTGCGATGCGCTGCACGAAGCGCGTCTTGACCGAGAGCTTGGCGGCGCCGAGGCGCAGCGCTTCACGCGCGGTCTCCTCGCTGACGCCGTCGATCTCGAACATGATGCGGCCAGGCTTGACGCGCGCCGCCCAATAGTCGACGGCGCCCTTGCCCTTACCCATGCGCACTTCGGTCGGCTTCGATGTGACCGGCAGATCCGGGAAAACCCGGATCCAGACGCGGCCGGCGCGCTTCATCTCGCGGGTGATCGCGCGGCGGGCCGCCTCGATCTCGCGCGCGGTGACGCGGTTCGGCTCAAGCGCCTTCAGCCCGAAACCGCCGAAATCCAGATTGGTGCCGCCCTTGGCGGTACCGTGGATACGGCCCTTGAACTGCTTGCGGAACTTTGTGCGCTTTGGCTGCAGCATCGTCCTAACTCCAAATTCTCAAATGTCTCAGGCGTTCTCGCGACGACGACCGCGCTCGCGCTCGCCGGTCTGACCGCCATGATCGCCTTCCGTCGCGCGACGCTCCGATGCCATCGGATCGTGCTCGAGGATCTCGCCCTTGAACACCCACACCTTGACGCCGCAGATGCCGTACGCCGTTTGCGCCTCGGCCGTGCCGTAGTCCACATCGGCGCGCAGCGTGTGCAGCGGCACGCGGCCTTCGCGGTACCACTCCATGCGCGCGATCTCGGCGCCGCCGAGACGGCCGCCGCAGTTGATGCGGATGCCTTCGGCGCCGAGACGCATGGCGGACTGCACGGCACGCTTCATGGCGCGGCGGAACGCGATGCGGCGCTCAAGCTGCTGGG
>NZ_RZSC01000585.1:0-3796 GCF_003998155.1 Mesorhizobium sp. M1E.F.Ca.ET.063.01.1.1 | reverse complement strand
ACGAACTCTTCTTTCTGGCTCATCACGCTTCTGGCCTCGAATGGCATCCCGAACCCCCTCGCGCAAAACGCGCAAAACTGTTCGCGATGTCTTCGCACACCTGTTCGCGATGTCCCCGGTCCAAACAAAGGGGAGAAGGGGGCAATCACGGCTTGCGGATGAAGGCGGCGCCGAGGATCGGGCCGGGCATGCCGTCCTTGCCGACGGACTGCAGCAGCACCGCGCAACCGCCCTTCTTGGCGATCTCGGTCATCGGCAATTCGTAACGCTGCGCCTTGCCGTGCCACATGCCGGCGGTCTGGATGTCGGAGACGGCGTTCCAGTAGGTCAGGCTGCGGCCGCTGTTCTCGCCCTGGCCGATCTTCACCATCTGCGGCGGATCGAAATAGACGATCACCACATGGGCGTCGCTCGGGCCGTTGCCGGCATCGCCGGCGTCGATCATGACGCGGTCGCTGGTGCGGCTCACCTTGATGCCGACCCGCATGCCCTCGCCCACCCTGTCCATCCGGGCCAACGCGCCGTCGACGTCCCTGCGGCTGGCGCCATTGACATGGCTGCGGCCGTTGATGACCGCCTGCGGCGTGTAGACGGAGCGGCTGCCGAAAGCGCGCATATAATCATACTGCCGGTCGGTGTTCTTCTTGTTGCTCAGCGTGTCCTGCCAGCCCAGATAGTCCCAGTAATTGACGTGGTAGGCGAGCGCGACGATGTTTTCCTTGGCGGCCAGCTCGGCGAAGAATTCATCGGCAGGCGGGCAGGAACTGCAGCCCTGGCTGGTGAACAGCTCAACCACGCCCAGCGGCTTTTCGGCCTGAACCTTATCGGCTTGAGGCTTCTCGGGCTCGCTTGCCAGCGCGGCGCCGACAAACGTTGAAAGGGCCAGCGCTATTGCCGCAAGCCGCAATGGTCCTCGAGATGCCATGACTGTTCCGATTCCCGCCGGTGACGCCGGCCTTGTTCTGATTGCTAAAATATGTGGCAGAACGGACAGTCAACGGGAAGTCACGTTGCGGTGAAATTTTGTCGCCGCGACCGCAGGTAAGGCGGCGGCAGGAGAGGCGGCTGCATTTTTCGACGCGGTTCGATTTCGAAGCCGCATCGCCGCCATGAGGTAAAGCCTGCTGATGCCGGACAATCTCTATTGCGAGCGAACCGGATCAGGACTTTCGGGTCGGCCGGCTAATGCTTGGTAGGCGGCGGTTTGATTAGGCAGTAGGCAGTAGGCAGGTAGGCAGTAGGGGGTCTTTCCCTACTGCCTAAGCCCTACTGCCTACTGCCTCGCTGCTAAGCAGCCAGATCGCGCAGCACGTATTGCAGGATGCCGCCGTTCTTGAAGTAGTCGAGCTCGTCCAGCGTATCGATGCGGCAGACGATCGGCAGGTTCTTCACGGTGCCGTCGCCGTAGGTGACCTTGGCGACCATCTTCTGGCGCGGCTTGATCGTGTCCAGCCCGTCGATCTCGACCAGCTCGTCGCCCTTGAGGTTGAGGGAAGCCCATGAGGTGCCTTCCTCGAAGACGAAGGGGATGACGCCCATGCCGACCAGGTTCGAGCGGTGGATACGTTCGAAGGACTGGGCGATGACCGCGCGGACACCAAGCAGGTTCGTTCCCTTGGCCGCCCAGTCGCGCGAGGAGCCGTTGCCGTATTCGACGCCGGCGAAGATGACCAGCGGCACGCCTTCCTTCCTGTATTCCATCGCGGCGTCGTAGATCGACATCTCCTCCTTCGAGGGATAGTGGATCGTGTAGCCGCCCTCGCGGCCGTTCTCGCCCAGCATGTGGTTGCGGATGCGGATGTTGGCGAAGGTGCCGCGCATCATCACCTCATGATTGCCGCGCCGCGTGCCGTACTGGTTGAAGTCGGCGACACCGACGCCGTGCTCGGTGAGGTACTTGCCGGCCGGCGATGCGGCCTTGATCGAACCGGCCGGCGAGATGTGGTCGGTGGTGATCTTGTCGCCGAACAGGCCGAGCACCCGCGCGCCCTTGATGTCGCCGATCTTGCCGAAGCTGCGGCCCATGCCGGCGAAATAAGGCGGGTTCTGCACATAGGTCGAATGATCGTCCCAGGCATAGGTCTGGCCTTCCGGCGCCTTGACCTTCTGCCAGTACGCGTCGCCCTTGAAGACATCGGCATATTTGCGGGCGAACAGTTCGCGCGTGACGTTCTTCTCGATGAACTCCTGGATCTCTGCCGAGGTCGGCCAGATGTCCTTGAGATAGACCGGCTTGCCGTCGCTGCCCTCGCCGAGCGGCTCGGTGGTGAGATCCTTGGTCACCGTGCCGGCCAGCGCATGCGCCACCACCAGCGGCGGCGAGGCGAGGTAGTTCGCCTGCACGTCGGGCGAGACGCGGCCTTCGAAGTTGCGGTTGCCGGAGAGCACCGCGGCAGCGATCAAACCTTTATCGTTGATGGTCTTGGAGATCGGGCCGGGCAGCGGGCCGGAATTGCCGATGCAGGTGGTGCAGCCGAAGCCGACCAGGTTGAAGCCGATCTGGTCGAGCTCCTTCTGCAGGCCAGACTTTTCAAGGTATTCGGCCACGACCTGGCTGCCGGGCGCCAGCGAGGTTTTCACCCACGGCTTCTGCTTCAGGCCGCGCCGGTTGGCGTTGCGCGCAAGCAGGCCGGCGCCGATCAGCACGCTCGGGTTCGAGGTGTTGGTGCAGGAAGTGATGGCGGCGATGACGACGTCGCCATGGCCGAGATCGTAGGAGGCGCCATCCACCGCATAGCGCTTGGAGATCTCGGCCGCCTTCTTGTATTCGGTCTCCATCGCCTTGGCGAAGCCGTCGGGAATGTCCTGCAGGGCGACGCGGCCCTCCGGGCGCTTCGGGCCGGCCATCGACGGCACGACATCGCCGAGGTCGAGCTCGAGCAGGTCGGTGAAGACCGGGTCGGCGGAACCCGCGTCGCGCCACATGCCCTGCGCCTTGGAATAGGCCTCGACCAGCGCGATACGGTTCTCCTCGCGGCCGGACATGGTGAGGTAGCGGATGGTCTCGCTGTCGACGGGGAAGAAGCCGCAGGTGGCGCCATATTCCGGCGCCATGTTGCCGATGGTGGCGCGGTCGGCCAGCGTCATGTTGGAAAGGCCGGGGCCGAAGAACTCGACGAACTTGCCGACGACGCCCTTCTTGCGCAGCATCTGGGTGACGGTGAGCACGAGGTCGGTGGCGGTGACGCCTTCCTTCAGCTTGCCGGTAAGGCGGAAGCCGATGACTTCCGGCAGGAGCATGGAGACCGGCTGGCCGAGCATCGCGGCCTCGGCCTCGATGCCGCCGACGCCCCAGCCGAGCACGCCGAGGCCGTTGATCATGGTGGTGTGCGAATCGGTGCCGACGCAGGTGTCGGGATAGGCGGTGGTCTCGCCGTCCTCGGCGTTGGTCCACACCACCTGTCCGAGATATTCAAGATTGACCTGGTGGCAGATGCCGGTGCCGGGCGGCACGACGCGGAAGTTGCGGAAGGCCTGCTGACCCCATTTCAGGAACTTGTAGCGCTCCTCGTTGCGCTCATATTCGAGCTCGACATTGCGGGCGAAGGCCATCGGCGTGCCGAACTCGTCGACGATGACGGAGTGGTCGATGACGAGGTCGACCGGCACCAGCGGATTGATCTTTTCCGGATCGCCGCCGAGCGCCTTGATGCCGTCGCGCATGGCCGCGAGATCGACCACCGCCGGGACGCCCGTAAAATCCTGCATCAGGACACGGGCCGGGCGATAGGCGATCTCGACGCCGGCGGTGCCTTTGTCGGTCAGCCATGCGGCGACTGCCTGGGTGCTTTCCTTG
>NZ_RZSC01000584.1:0-3809 GCF_003998155.1 Mesorhizobium sp. M1E.F.Ca.ET.063.01.1.1 | reverse complement strand
GTTGCATCAGGGCGACGAGGTCGCCAACCTGCCGATCAAGGAACTGGGAGACCAGGCGCCGGAATATGACCGCCCCTGGGTCGAGACGAGGAAGCCCGCGCTGCTCGCCGCCAATGACGCGCCCAAGGCCGATGTCGCCGATGCGCTGCTGAAATTGCTTGGCGGGCCGGATCTGTCCTCGCGCCGCTGGGTGTGGGAGCAGTACGACACGCTGATCCAGGGCAATTCGCTGCAGCTCCCCGGCGGCGACGCCGGCGTGGTGCGCGTCGAGAGCCATCCGACCAAGGCGCTCGCCTTCTCCTCCGACGTCACGCCACGCTATTGCGAGGCCGATCCCTATGAAGGCGGCAAGCAGGCCGTGGCCGAATGCTGGCGCAATCTCACCGCCACCGGCGCCTTGCCGCTTGCCGCCACCGACAATCTCAATTTCGGCAATCCGGAGCGCCCCGAAATCATGGGCCAGCTCGTCGGCGCGGTGAAGGGCATCGGCGATGCCTGCCGCGCGCTCGAATTCCCGATCGTCTCCGGCAATGTCTCGCTCTACAACGAAACTAACGGCCGCGGCATCCTGCCGACGCCGACCATCGGCGGCGTCGGGCTGATCGCCGACTGGTCGAAAATGGCCCGCATCGGATTTGCCGCCGAGGGCCAGATGATCGTGCTGGTCGGCGCGCCGCCGAGCTGGGGCAGCCATCTCGGCCAGTCCGTCTATATGCGCGACATCCATGGCCGCGCCGACGGCCCGCCGCCGCCGGTCGACCTCGTGCACGAAAAGCGCGTCGGCGATCATGTACGGGCGCTGATCGCCTCCGGCATCGTCACCGCCGCGCACGACCTCTCGGACGGCGGGCTTGCCGTGGCGCTGGCCGAAATGGCGATGGCTTCCGGCATCGGCGCCACCATACCGGGTCTTACCGGCACCGACCCGATCCCGGTCTGGTTCGGCGAGGACCAGGGCCGCTATCTGCTGACGCTGTCGATCGACCCGCAAAGCGGCGAATGGGACAGAATCCGCGAGGAGCAGGGCAAGCTCGGTATCTTCGCGCCGTGGATCGGCACGACCGGCGGTGACACGCTGAAACTCGGCGATGCCCGCGCGATCCCGGTCAACGAATTGACCGCCACCCATGAGGGCTGGTTCCCGCGCTTCATGGATCAGGCCATTTGACCAGGCTGGCGGCCCGGGCGCTGCTTGCAGTCGTCTTCTGGCCGTCGCTGTTCTTTTTCTGGTTTCTCGGCCCGTTCGTCTTTCTCCTGCTGTCGACGACCTCGAGCGAAGTTTGTCCGCGGCTGGAAACGCGATCGGAATTCGTTGCCGCGGCCAACGGCACCCTTCCAATGCTGGCCGTTCAGAGCCTCGTCTATGCGGTTCCGATAGTGTGCCTGGTCCTGTGGGGGCGGCTTTTGCCGGAGCTGGCTCGGGCAAGGCAGATCGTCACCTGCGCCAAGCTCTTTGCCGTTACGATCGTCATCGGAGTGCTTTGGGCGTATGGTTCCTCGCTTATGTGCGATGGCTACGGCCAGCCGTTTTTCTCCCCGGCCTGGCAATGGACGAGTTACTTGCCGGTAGTCGGTATCGCGATCAACGTCCCGCTCTATGTGCTGACCTTCAGCCTTGGCCGCGCCTTCTTGACGCGTGAGGACGCGCCCGCCGACGATGCGGCTCATCCGCACCAGGATGTCCCATGAGCCCTCGGTCATGGATGGAACGGCTTCAATCCGGACCGGAAAGGTTCTACGCTCAGTACCGACTCTCATCGCACGGGCTGCTGCACCGCTCCCCGGCGAGAAAACAGGATTTTTTCATGGCAATGGACGCGCACGACATCGAACGGCTGATCAAGCAGGGCATTCCGGACGCCAAGGTGACGATTCGCGATCTGGCCGGCGACGGCGACCACTACGCGGCTGAGGTGGTGGCCGAAAGCTTCCGCGGCAAAAGCCGGGTGCAGCAGCACCAGATGGTCTACGACGCGCTGAAGGGCAATATGGGCGGCGTGCTGCACGCGCTGGCCCTGCAGACCAGCGTTCCGGACTGAGACCTATCGCCACTCTGCCTTAGCCCAAAACCGCGTTATCCCTTGCGCCATCGCGGTAGCGTCACGGCTAACGTCTTGTTTCGGCCAACCTATGGGTTTATTTGATGGACATGTTTCGAGCCTGGCTCCCACAGGCGTGAAAGGATCGTCCATGACCGGCATCAACGACTACATCGACAACGAGGTGAAGAGCAACGACGTCGTGCTTTTCATGAAGGGCACGCCCGGCTTCCCGCAGTGCGGGTTTTCCGGCCAGGTGGTGCAGATCCTCGATTATATCGGGGCCGACTACAAAGGCGTGAACGTGCTCGACTCGGCGGAACTGCGCCAGGGCATCAAGGACTATTCCAACTGGCCGACCATTCCGCAGCTCTACGTCAAGGGCGAGTTCGTCGGTGGTTGCGACATCGTGCGCGAGATGTTCCAGGCCGGCGAGTTGCAGGACTTCCTGGTCGAAAAGGGCGTCAGCGTCAAAGGCGCCGCCTGAGTTGAGCCCGCGGCGGCCGGCAATTTAGCCGGCGGCCACGGGCGCCCGGGGCCGCCCCCACCTCGGCAATGCAGTTCCCGACTCCGGGAACGAAACGAACTGATGCGCCGGTCCACCGGCGCATCTTCGTTTGAAAGATCGGATTTTGCCGTGGACAAGCAGATAGAAGCGTCGCAACGGGCTCTGCCCATTCCGCGCTGGGAATTCATTGCGCTCTGCGCGGCGCTGATGGCGCTCAACTCCCTGGCTATCGATATCATGCTGCCTGCCCTGCAGCAGATCGGCGCCTCGCTCGGCGTCGAGAATGAAAACCATCGCCAATACGTCATCACCGCCTACATCCTCGGCTTCGGCGGCGGGCAGCTTTTCTTCGGTCCGATCTCCGATCGTTTCGGGCGCCGTGCGCCACTGGTTGCCGGCCTTATCATCTATGTCGCGGCAGTGGCTGCCGCGGCGATTGCCCCGACCTTCGCCGCGCTGCTTGCCTGCCGTGCCGTGCAAGGCGTCGGCGCCGCCGCGACGCGCGTCATCGCCGTCTCGATCGTACGTGACACGTTCGAGGGCCGCCGCATGGCCGAGGTGATGTCGCTGATCTTCATGGTGTTCATGGCGATCCCTGTCGTCGCGCCCGGTATCGGTCAGTTCATCATGCTTTTCGCCACCTGGCACTGGATCTTCGTCACCATGGCCGTCGGCGCGCTGATCGTGTCGACATGGTCGCTGCTGCGCCTGCCGGAGACGCTGCATCCGGAATACCGCCGCCCGCTTACGATCAACGCGGTTGTCGGCGGCTTCCGCATCGTGCTCACCAACCGCATCGCGCTTTGCTACGCCTTCGCCAGCACCTTCATCTTCGGCGCCATGTTCGGCTTCATCAATTCGGCGCAGCAGATCTATCTCGACGTCTTCCATGTCGGTGAGCTGTTCCCGCTGATCTTCGCGGGCGTCGCGGGCGTGCTCGCCTTCTCGAACTTCCTCAACGCGCGGCTCGTCGGCCGGATCGGCATGCGCCGCCTGTCTCAGAGCGCGCTGCTCTTGTTTCTCAGCATCAGTTTGATCTGGCTCGTCGTCTCGCTGGAGATTGAAATGCCGCTCTGGCTGTTCATTGCCTTCTTCGCCGGGGCGATGGTTCCGTTCGGCTGCCTTGGCGCGAATTTCAACGCTTTAGCCATGGAGCCGCTCGGCGAGCTCGCCGGCACGGCGTCCTCCATCCTCGGCTTCATGCAGACTTTTCTCGGCGGCATTCTCGGCACGTTGATCGGCCAGGCTTATAACGGCACTGT
>NZ_RZSC01000583.1:0-3809 GCF_003998155.1 Mesorhizobium sp. M1E.F.Ca.ET.063.01.1.1 | reverse complement strand
GCAACTGGCGCTGGTAGTTCCATTCGTAGAGCGCATGCGCGGCGTCGATGCCTTCATAGCATTGCAGACGCACCAGCTCGCGGCCGAGCAGTTCCGCAACCGCCTTCGCCGCTTCGGTCTTGCCGACGCCCGGCGCGCCTTCGAGCAGCAGCGGCTTGCCCAAGCGGATCGCCAGGAAGATCGCGGTTGCGAGGCCGTCGTCGGCCAGATAGCGTGAAGCGGCGAGGCGCGTGGCCACGGCCTCCGGCGAAGCCGCCACCTCAATTGCATCGGCGCGGGTCATCTTCCGCTCAGCCTGCGGCCTGCGCCTTCAGCGCGCGCAGGATGCGTTCGGGCGTGATCGGCAAGGTATCGACGCGAACCCCGACGGCGTCGAAGACGGCGTTGGCGACGGCCGGGATCTGCGGATTGGCGCACATCTCGCCCGGACCCTTGGCGCCGAACGGGCCGTCGGCGGAAGGGCGCTCCAGCACGATGATCTCGGTCTCGGCGAGATCGCCAGGTCCCGGCATCAGGTACTGGTTGAAGTCGGTGCCGCCATGGTCCCGGCTCGGATAATAGGGCTCGGTCGTCTCATAGAGCGCGTGGCTGATGCCCATCCAGGAGCCGCCGACAAGCTGCTGCTCGACCATCTTCGGATTAAGCGCACGGCCGATCTCGAAGACGTTCTTCACGGTGAGCACCGTCACCTCGCCGGTCTCGTCGTCGACCTCGACCTCCGCCACCGTGCAGGCATGGGCGTAGCAGGTCGAGGGCTTCATCGCGCCGGTCTCCTTTTCCGGATAGGAGCGCGGGATCAAGAACATGCCGCGCCCGGAGATCGAGCGGCCGCGCTTGAAATGCGCGGAAAGCGCGACATCGAAGATCGAGATCGATCGCTGCGGCGCACCTTTCACCAGTATGTTGCCCTGGCCATCGGTCTCCAGGTCGGAGGCATTCACCTCCAGCTCCTCGGCCGCCACTTCCAGCATAACCTGTCGGGCTTCCCTGGCCGCCTGGATGACGGCGTTGCCGGCGCGGTGCGTGCCGCGCGAGGCGAAGGTGCCCATGCAGTGCGGGCCGGTGTCGGTGTCGGCGGTGTCGATGACGACGCGGTCGGTCGGCACGCCGATGGTCTCGGCGCAGATCTGCGCCATGATCTGCTTCATGCCCTGGCCGAGATCGACGCTGGAGAGCGTCACCATGAAATTGCCGGTCGGCGTCGAATGCACCAGCGCCTGGGTCGGGTCGCCGCCGAGATTCATGCCGGTCGGATAGTTGATCGCGGCGACGCCGCGTCCGCGCCGTATCGCCATCTCAAGCTCCCTTCCTGTAGGAGGACATCGCCATGAACTTCTCCGCCACCGGCCAGTTGGCGGCGCGCGAGGCTTCCTGCATGCACTCGATCAGCGCCGCGCCCTCTGTCGGCTGGCGATGTGCCTTCATGTCGCCGTCGCGATAGGCGTTGATGAAGCGGAATTCGAGCGGGTCCATGCCGATCAGCCGCGCCAGCTTGTCCATCTGCACCTCCAGCGCGAAGTCGCCGATGGTGACGCCGAAGCCGCGCATGGCTGAGGAAGGGGTGCGGTTGGTGTAGACGCAGTAGGTGTCGATCCAGACATTCGGGATCGTGTAGGGCCCGGGATAGTGCGCGGCGCCCTTCTGCGCGCCATAGGGCGAATGGCGCGAATAGGCGCCGGCATCGGTATAGCCGGTCACCTTGCGCGCGACGATGCGGCCGTCCTTCATCACGCCGTCCTTGATGACGACCTTCTCGGCCGCGCGGGGCGAGGAGATCTGCATCTCTTCCTCGCGGCTGTAGATAAAACAGACCGGGCGTCCTGTTAGCTTGGCCCCGAGGATGGCGATCGGCTCGACGATGACGTCGACCTTGCCGCCGAAGCCGCCGCCGACGGTGCCGCCGACGAAGTGCAGCTTCGAGCCCGGCATCTGCAGGATGATCGAGGCGTTGTCGAGGGTGAAGAACATCGCCTGCGTGTTGGTGTAGCAGGTGAAGCGGTCATTGCCCTCGGGCGCCACAACGCAGCCGGTGGTCTCGGTCGGCGCGTGCTCGATCGGCGAGGACTGGTAGGTCTGCTCGAGGATGTGATCGGCCTCGGCAAAACCTGCCTCGACATCGCCGAAGCGCACCTTGCGGCACTCGCCGCTGTCATAGAGGTAATAGTTCTGGCCGTGATATTCGTTGACGATCGGCGCGCCGGGCTTCAGCGCTTCCTCCATGTCGAAGACGGCCGGCAGCACCTCGTAATCGACCTTGACCTTGGCGGCGGCTTCCTGCGCCGCGCGCTCGGTCTCGGCCAGCACCGCCACTACCGCTTCGCCCTTCCAGCGCACCTTGCCGTCGGCAAGCACGGTTTCGTCCTCGGGGCCGATCTGGATCAGGATCAGGATGGTGTAGACGTTGTGTGGCACGTCCTTGGCTGTCAGCACCCTCACCACGCCCGGATGCTTTTCCGCCTCCGACGTGTCGATCGAGCGGATGCGGGCATGGTGATGCGGGCTGCGCACCATCTTCAGATGCAGCATGCCGGGAAAATTGCGGTCGGAGAAATAGGCGGTCTTGCCGGTGACATGCCCTGGCGAGTCCAGTCGAGGACGCGGCTGGCCGATCTCGTTGAGGCCGTCCTTGCGGACATCGGCGAAATAATCCTTGCGCAGCTCCATGTCTGGTCCCCTCAGGCGGCGTTCTGCGAGTTGGCGCGCGCGGCGGCGAGCACCGCCTGGATGATCGGCTCGTAGCCGGTGCAGCGGCAGATGTTGCCGGACAGCGCCTCGACGACGTCCTCGCGGCTGGGGTTCGGCGTGCGGTCGAGCAGCACCTTGGCGGCCATGATCACACCCGGCGTGCAAAAGCCGCATTGGGTGGCGAAGGCATCGAGGAAGGCGCGCTGCAGCGGATGCAGGACACCAGCTTCGGCGAGACCGGCGGTGGGCCTGATGTCGGCGCCGTTGCAGGTCTCGGCCAGCGTCAGACAGGAGAGTTTCAGTTCGCCGTCGATGATGACCGAGCAGGCGCCGCAGGTGCCCTGGTGGCAGCCGCCCTTAGGCGAGGTATCGCCGATCTTGTCCCTGAGCGCGTGGAGCAGCGTCGTGCCGCTCTCGATGAATTCGGCTTTTTCGGAGCCGTTGAGCGTGAACTGAACCGGGACCTTTGCCATTCTTCCTCCCTGCGCGCCTGCCCGAATGACCGGACAGACGCGCGTCCCCCACGAATGTTTAACTCAGCAGCAGGCGCCCGAGATGGACCGGCAGCACCTCGGCTCGATACCAGGCGCTGGCGATCGGGTCGGTGATCGGTGCAATTCCTTCGCCAACAGCGGCAAGCGCCGGCGCGATCTCCTCGGACGTGAGCTTGCAGCCAAGCAACGCCTTCTCCGCGGTCTTGGCCCGCATCGGCCGATCAGCCATGCAGCCAAGCGCGATGCGGGCGGACGTCACCGTGCCGTCGGCGGCGCGCTGCAGGAGTGCCGCGATGCTCAGCACCGAGATGCCTTTCGGCTTCACGCGCGAGACCTTGAGGAAGCGGAAGCTATCCGCCTTGGGCAGGGAGAAGCCGACAGCCGTGACGATGGCGCGGCTGTCGTCGCGGCCGGCCAGAAAGGCTTCGATCGGCGTCTCGCCGGTCCCGGCAGTGACGGTTGCATCGAGCGCCAGCAGCGCCACGGCGAAATCGCCGTAAGGGGCAGGGGCGAACAGATTGCCGCCGACGGTCGCCATGTTGCGGATCGCCGGGCCGCCGACAGCGCGCGCGGCCGGTGCAACGGCGGCAAGATCGGGATGGCGGGCGGTCGCGGCCATGGTGACCGAAG
>NZ_RZSC01000582.1:0-3810 GCF_003998155.1 Mesorhizobium sp. M1E.F.Ca.ET.063.01.1.1 | reverse complement strand
GCGGTTGACACGGATGATCTCGCCCTCCGGATCGCCGGCGCCGAAGAACTGCTGGCGCACTGTCTCGCCGATCAGGCACACCCCAGCGCCGGCGCGGGTCTCGGAATCACTGAACGGGCGGCCGGAAACCAGTTTCCAGTCGCGCGCGTCGAGATAGGCGCTGTCGGTGCCGGTCACGCCCGACGTCAGGCTTTCCGTGCCGAAGATGACGCGCACCTGCTTTTGCGAGGCCGGGGCGATGGCGCGGGCGCCGCTGAGATGGGCGACGAGCGCCGCAAGGTCCTTGTCGGCGAGGGGGCGGGTGGCCTGGTCGAGCCCGCCCGGTCCGCCCGGTCCGGCGGGTCGGCCGGAGCGCACGACCAGAAGATTGCTGCCGAGCTTCGAGATATCGGCCTTGACCTTCTCGGTGGTGCCGGAACCGATGGTGAGCATGGCGATGACAGCCGCCACGCCGATGACGATGCCAAGCAGGGTCAGGAACGAGCGCAGCACGTTCCTGCGGATGGAAATCAGCGAAAGGCGGACGGTCTCCCAGATCATGCGGCCTCGGCTTTTGCTGCGTCCGAGGCGACATGGCCGTCGAGGAAGCGCACGGTGCGGCTGGCATACTCCGCGACATCGGCCTCGTGCGTGACCATGACGATGGTGAGGCCGAGTTCGGCATTGAGCCTGGTCAGCAGGTGCATGATCTCGTGCGTGCGTGCCGTGTCGAGATTTCCCGTGGGCTCGTCGGCGACGAGCAACGTCGGCTTGGTGACGATGGCGCGCGCGATCGCAACGCGCTGCTGCTGACCGCCCGAGAGTTCGGCCGGCGTATGGTGCTCCCGGCCGACAAGTCCGACCTCGGCCAGCGCGTGCATTGCGAGATCGCGGCGTTCGCGAGCGGAAACACCGCGATAGATCAGCGGCAGCTCGACATTCTCGGCCGCCGTGGTGCGGGGCAGGAGATTATAGCCCTGGAAGACGAAGCCGACATAGAGGTTGCGCAGCACGGCACGGCGGTTTCGGTCGAGCCTGCCGGCATCGACGCCCATGAAGCGGTAGGTTCCGGCCGTCGGCGTGTCGAGACAGCCGATGACGTTCATGGCGGTCGACTTGCCAGAGCCGGACGGTCCCATGATGGCGACGAACTCGCCGCGGCGTATCGCAAGATCGACGCCGGCAAGCGCGTCCACGCGCGCCTCGCCCTCGCCATAGCTCTTCCAGACCTTGTCGAAGGTGATGAGCAGGGGAGCGGACACGGATCAGCTCCGCTGCTGCGAGCCGGTGATGACCTCGGCGCCCTGGTCGAGGCCGGACGTGATCTCGGTCAATTCGCCGTCGGTCGAGCCGATCCTGACGTTGACGGCATGCGGCCGCCCGTTTTCCAGCACATAGATCGTGCGTGAGCCGTCCGTCGGCGTCTTTGTCGCCTCACGCTGCCGGTTGGGACGGCCCATGCGGCCGGTGAACAGGTCGCGCAAGCTCCAGCCGCGGGCCGCCTGTTCGGCCGGACGATAGCGGAAGGCGGTGGCCGGCACGGTCAGCACACCCTTGGCCTGCCTGGTCACCACCGCGACGGTGGCGGTCATTCCGGGCCTGAGCAGACGCCCGCCGTTGTCGACTTCAAGCCGGGCATTGTAGGTGACGACGCCGTCGGTGGTGACCGAGGCGTAGGAGATGTCGCGGATCTCGGCGTCGAAGGGACGGTCCGGAAAAGCGTCGACGGTGAAGCGGGCATGCTGGCCGGGTTTGACCTGGCCGATATCGGCCTCGTCCACCGCCGCCTGCAGCTCCATGTTCCGCAAGTCGGCTGCGATGACGAACAGCACCGGCGCCTGCAGCGAGGAGGCGACCGTCTGGCCGGGATCGACCGAGCGCGTGAGCACGATGCCGTCGATCGGGGCATAGATCGTGCTCTTGGCAAGGTCGGTCTGCTGCGCCTTGAGATCGGCCTCAGCGATGGCGAGGTTGGCTTCGGCGCTGTCGAGCGCCGCCTTGGAGCGGTCGCGCGTCGCGGTCGCAGCTTCGAGCGACTGGTCCGTCGCCATGCCGCGCTTGGTAAGCGCGCTCGCGCGGACCACCGCTTTCTCGTTTTCCTGCAGCGTGACTTTGGCATCCTCCACGGCCGCCGCTGCCGCCTTGGCCGAGGCGGTGGCGCGTTCGATCTGGACCTCGAGCTTGGCGGTGTCGAGCGTCGCCAGCACGTCGCCCTTCTTGACCTGCTGGTTTTCGCTGACCGCGACCGAGCGGACGATGCCGGACAGCTCGCTGGAGATGTCGACCTGCGTCAACGGCTGAAGCGTGCCGGTCGCCGACACCTGGACGGTGAGGTCGGCGACCGTCGCCGGAGCGGTCGTGTATTCGATCCGGGGCGGGGCGGCGGCGTTCCAACGGTAGACGCCAATCACGACCGCCACGACCGCCAGCGCCAGCAGCGCGTAGAGCCAGCCGCGACGGCGCTTGCGGATCATGCCTTTGCGGTCGAGCCCGAGAGCTGCCTCGATGGAAGTATCGGATTCCGCCTTTGGCGGATTGACAACCTGGTCCACCCCGGACCCCTATAGCGAAGAATTGATGTCCCTATTTGTGCACAAATCATGCCTTAAGGTTCGAATTTCAAATTAAATTTCCCTCATGTTGGGATTGAGGCGGAAGATTCGGAGCGAGGCGGAAGGCTTTCTCGATGGCGCGCAGCTACTTGCTTTACGATGTGTTCACGACCGAGCGGCTGGCCGGGAATCCGGTCGCCGTGGTGCTCGACAGCGAGGGGCTGGACACGGCCGCCATGCAGGCGATCGCACGCGAATTCAACCTGTCCGAGACGGTTTTCGTGCTGCCGCCCGAAAATCCCAAGCACAGCAACCGTATCCGTATCTTCACGCCCGACTACGAGATGCCGTTCGCCGGCCACCCGACGGTCGGTTCGGCTATCGCGCTTGCGGAGCTGAAAGGCGAGACGACAGGCATCTTTGTGCTGGAAGAAAACATCGGCCCTGTGCGTTGCGCGGTGAGCAAGCATGATGGCGCCATTTTCGCGGAGTTCGACCTGGCGAAACTGCCGGAGCGCCTGGAACTCGTCGCCGACCCGGAAATGATCGGCGCGGCGCTCGGTCTTGCTCCGCACGAGATCGGCTTCGAGAATCACCGCGTTTCCTTCTGGTCGGCCGGCGTGCCCTACGTCACCATTCCGGTCTCCGGCCTCGAAGCGGCCGCAAAAGTCAGGCTGGACAACCAGGCCTGGTCGGAACTCGCGCCGCGCAAGAGCGAATGGGCCTTTGCCAGCCCCTATGTCTATTGCCGCGACAGGGTGCATCACGACAGCGCCTTCCATGTCCGCATGATCGTGCCTGGCAATCCCTCGTACGAGGACCCGGCGACCGGCTCGGCCGCGGCCGCCTTTGCCGGCACCATCATGCATTTCGATGGTCCAACGGACGGAATCTCACAGCTCTGGATCGAGCAGGGGCTGGAAATGGGCCGGCCTTCGCGCATCCGCCTCGAGCTCAATGTCGACGGCGGAAAACTGGCCTCGGCGCGCATCGGCGGCCATGCGATCCGGGTCGCGGAAGGCAAGTTGTTCGTCTGACCGGTGCGGCTTTTTTTGAGCGAGCATGATCTTTTCCGAAAACCGGAATCCACTTTTCGGGATCATGCCGTGTCGATTTGTCGGGAAATGATCCGGCAGGGCTGGACATCGCCGAAACCGGCGGCTATATGCCCGCCGACGCTGGGTTTCCCGGCGGTGTGGGTGTGTAGCTCAGTTGGTAGAGCAGCTGACTCTTAATCAGCGGGTCCACAGTTCGATCCTGTGCACACCCACCAATTAAC
>NZ_RZSC01000581.1:0-3817 GCF_003998155.1 Mesorhizobium sp. M1E.F.Ca.ET.063.01.1.1 | reverse complement strand
GGCGCAGCTTGGCGCGATGATAGTCCTCGACCGTCGGATGGTAGTCCATGTGGTCGCGACCGAGATTGGTGAAGCCGCCGGCGGCGAGCCTGACGCCATCGAGACGGCGCTGGTCGAGCCCGTGGCTCGAGGCCTCCATCGAAGCGTGGGTGACGCCGGCATCGGCCAGTTCCTTCAGCAGCTTGTGCAGCGCTACCGGATCCGGCGTGGTCAGCGAGCCATATTCGTTGCGGCCGGGCGCCACCACACCCGTCGTCCCGATCGAAGCGGCGGCAAATCCTGCCTGCTCCCAGATCTGTCGGGTGAAGGCGGCGACAGACGTCTTGCCGCTGGTTCCGGTGACGGCGACCATCGTTTCAGGCTGCTTGCCGAAGAAGCGCGCCGCGCTCAGCGCCAGCGCCAGCCGCGGATCGTCCACGCCAAGAACCGGGATCGACAGGCCGGAGATGGCATTTCCTTTGCCCGCCACGATTGCGGCTGCGCCTCGGCTGGTGGCGTCGGCGGCATAGGCCGAACCATCCGCCTTGCTGCCGGCGAGCGCGAAGAAGACAACACCCGGTCTTACCTGGCGGGAATCGGAGGAAATTCCGGTCACTTCCAGATCGGGGGAAGCTGTTCCCTCGACAGGCAGGATACCGGCTAGATCTTTCAGATGCATCGAGTTCCGTTCATCGCAACAAAATAGCGCGCAGTTACCGGCGCGCCCCAAGAATCACTGATAGGAAACCAGCGTTGCACCATTTTCATGGCTGAAATCTGGCTTCACGCCAAGCATGGAAGCCGCGCGTCTGATGATGTTGGCTGCCATGATGCCCGCATTCGAGGCAGCCGTGTTGCCCATCCCGGGCTTTTCCGGCTTCGGCTCGTCAGCGATCGTCAGCACGATATATTGCGGATCGTCCATCGGGAAGGCGGCGACGAAGGCGTTGAAATTCTTCTCCTTCGAGTAGCGGCCATTGACGACCTTCTCCGCTGTGCCGGTCTTGCCGCCGACGCGGTAGCCTGGAACCCTGGCGTTCTTGCCGGAGCCCTTCTCGGCGTTGAGTGCGTAGAGATAGCGCATCCCTTCCACGGTCTTTTCCTTGACCACCCTTTTGGCTACCTCCATGGCCTGCTCCGCCGTGCGCGGCAGGAAGGTAGGCTCGATCAGATAGCCGCTCATCAGCGCGGCGCAGCCGACGGCGGTCTGCAGCGGCGTCGTCGACACGCCATGGCCGAAGGCAATGGTGATCGAATTGACCTGCTTCCAGACCTTGGGCTCGGTCGGGCGCGCTACTTCAGGCAGCTCGGTCTGCATCTTTTCCAGCACACCGAGGCGGTGCAGAAATTCGCGGTGTCCCTCAATGCCGACCGCCTCGGCTTCCTTGGCCGAGCCGATGTTGGACGAATAGATGAACACTTCCGGCACTGAGAGCACACGGCCCTTGCTGTGGAAGTCGTGGATGGTCTGACGACCGATCCGGATCGGCCGCGACGCGTCGAAACGGCTCTCCAGCGTCACCTTGCCGGAATCCAGCGCCATGCCGGTGGTGAAACTCTTGAAGGTCGAGCCCATTTCGTAGAGGCCGGCCGACATGCGGTTCAGCCGGTCCTTGTCCTGGGCGTTGTAAGGGTTGTTGGGGTCGAAATCCGGCGCCGATGCCATGGCCAGCACTTCGCCGGTCTTGATGCTGAGCACAACGCCGCCCGCCGCGATCGCATGGAACCGCTCCATGCCGGTGGCGACCTCGTCGCGCACAACATGCTGGACGCGCAGGTCGATCGACAGCTTCACGGGCCTCAAATCCCTGGCCACCGCCAGGCCGGACGCCTGCAGGTCGGTGAGCCCCTGGTCGTCGATATACTTCTCCATGCCGGAGATGCCCTGATTGTCGATGTTGGTGAGGCCGACAATGTAGGAGGACGTCTCGCCGCTCGGATAGAAGCGGCGCTTCTCGGTACGGAAGCCGAGTCCCGGAATGCCGAGCGCCATGATGTCGGCCTGCTGTTTCGGCGTAAGCTGCCGCTGCAGCCAGACGAAACCGGCGCCGCTCTTGAGCTTGTGATAGGTCTGCTCATAGTCGATTTCGGGAAGCACGGTCGACAGCCTCTCGATCGCCTCGTCGGCGTCGACGATGCGACGCGGCTCGGCAAACAGCGACGCCGTCTTGATGTCGGTCGCCAGCACCTCGCCGTTGCGGTCGACGATATCCGGCCGCGAAGCCGTGACCCGGCTTTGCGGGCCGCCCGACATGTCCGGGTTCTGCAGGCCGAGATAGACCAGGCGGCCGGCAATGGTCGTATAGATGGTGAAGAACACCGCCATCGTCATGACGATGCGGGTCCTGGCTTTGCCGCCGGTCGCCTTGCGGGCGGCGTCGACGACGATCGAGCCGTCCTCGGCCACCTTCTTTCGACGCTTCAGCAGGTTGCCGATCCTTGGAAGCCTGCCGATCATTGCACGGTGCTCCCCGTCACCACCGGATCCTTGCCGCCATCGGGCCCTTTGCCGGAATTGTCGGCCATGCCGCCCAGCCGCTGCGAGGACAGGTCCTCGATGTTGACCGGCTTCATGGGCACGTCGTCGAGCCCGCCGATCTGGCGGGCGTTGAGCGGCTCGAGGCCGAGCTGCGATTTGTAGATTTCGGCAAGCTTCTGCAGCCGCGCCGGCTGCGTGAGCAAGCTCCAGTCGGCCTTCAGGAGATCGATCGTGTCTTCCTCGTAGCGGATCTGCGTCTGCAGCTTCTGCACCGCCGCAAGCTGTTCCTCGGCTTCGCGCTTGGTCTTGTAGGTCAACGCCGCCGCCGAGACCATGACGGCGATCAGGACTATGTCGCTGGTACGAAACACGTGCTCACCTCTCCCCCGGCCGCTCGACGGCGGGAAGCTTTGGAAGGCCGAAAATCGAAAAGTCGCCGGCGCGCGCCGGCACGTCGGTGCGGATTGCCGCGCGCAGCCTGGCCGAGCGCGCCCGCGGATTGACGGCGATCTCGGCCTCGCCCGGCGTAACCCCGCCGCCGGACTTGCGGAAGGTCGCCAGTCGCGCCGGTGCGTCTGGCATATGGCGCGATCTGCTGGCCGCCTCGGCGCGATCGGCGATGAAGCGCTTGACGATGCGGTCCTCCAGCGAGTGGAAGGTGACCACGGCGAGCCTGCCGCCGGGCTTGAGCACGCGCTCGGCGGCGAACAGCGCTCGAGCCAGTTCGCCAAGCTCGTCATTGACGAAGATGCGCAGCGCCTGGAAGACGCGGGTGGCCGGATGGATCTTGTCCTTCGGCGCGCGGCCGATATGGGTGGCGATAGCGTCGGCCAGATCGAGCGTGCGCTCGAAGAGCCGTTTCTCGCGCCGGGCCTCGATCATACGGGCGATACGGCCGGCATGACGTTCCTCGCCGAGGAAGCCGAAGATGCGGGCAAGGTCTCCCGCCTTGAAGGTGTTGACGACATCGGCCGCGCTCAGGCCGGCCTGCGCCATGCGCATGTCGAGCGGCCCGTCGGCGCGGAAGGAAAAGCCGCGCTCGGCCTGGTCGAGCTGCATGGAGGAAACGCCGATGTCGAGCACGACGCCGTCGGCGCTCTCGACATGTTCGTCCAACGTCGAGAACGGCGCCTGGACGAGCCTCAGCCTGCCGCCGGCCCGCTGCTCAAGGGCCCGGCCCGCCTCGATGGCATCCGGATCGCGGTCGATTGCCACGACCGAGGCGCCGCGCTCAAGAATGGCGCGGGTGTAGCCGCCGGCACCGAACGTCCCGTCGATAATCGTCTCGCCCGCCTTGGGTTCAAGCGCCTCCAGCACTTCGGCAAGGAGGACCGGAATGTGACGGACCAGTCCGCCAAC
>NZ_RZSC01000580.1:0-3824 GCF_003998155.1 Mesorhizobium sp. M1E.F.Ca.ET.063.01.1.1 | reverse complement strand
CATTAACAGAGATCAGAGAAGTGCGGCGGGCGCGAGTGGCAAGGCCGGTTCGGCGAGCCCGCTCGATCCTTATGTGCAAAAGGCGCTGCAACTGCACCAGACGGGGCGCCGCCAGGAGGCGGAGTCGCTCTACCGGCGGGTGCTGGGGCAGCAGCCGAACCACGCCGCCGCACTGCATTTCCTCGGACTCCTGCTGCATCAGACCGGCCGCAGCGAGGAAGGGCTCGATCTCATCGAGCAGTCGGTGACGCTGCAGCCCCGGAATGCCGATTTCCTCAACAATATGGGCACGGTGATGCGCGACCTCGGCCGTATCGCCGCCGCTGTCGATTTCTTCCGTGGCGCGGTGGACATCCGTCCGGACCAATTGGCGGCGCGTGACAATCTCGGGTCGTCGCTGAAGCAGCTCGGCCAGTTCGAGGGCGCCGAGGAGATCTACCGCGGCACGATCGGCCGCAACCCGTTCCATGTCCGCGCCCGCATCGGCCTTGCCGAAACGCTGCAGGAAGCCGGGCGGCTGGACGAGGCGATTGCTCTCTTCCGCGAGTCGCTGTCGATCCGGCCCAAGGATGCGGAGCTGCTCTATGGGCTCGGCGTCGCCATGATGGAGAAGGGCAAGCTCGCCGAGGCCGCCGATCTTGCCCGCCAGGCGGTTGCGATCGCTCCCGCCATGGCAAAGGCCTGGCTTTTGCTGACGCAGATCAAGCGCCAGACTGAGCGCGACCCCGAGCTTGCGGGGATGGAAGCCGAGCATGCCAAGGCGCCAAAGGACAGCCTTGCGCGCATGCAGCTTTCCTTCGGCCTCGGCAAGGCCAATGACGATCTGAAGGACTATGGCCGCGCCTTCGACTATTTCGCAGAGGGCAACGCGATCCGCCGCAAGGGCATCGACTACGATCCGGTGAGGACGCGCGACGAGTTCGAGGCCATGAAGGCGGTCTTCGACGAGGCCTTCTTCGAGAAACACAAGCCGAGCGACATTGCCGACGATACGCCGATCTTCGTCGTCGGCATGCCGCGCTCCGGCACGACGCTGGTCGAGCAGATCATCGCCAGCCATCCCCAAGTCTTTGGCGCGGGCGAGCTCAGCATCCTGAAGACGGCGGTCGGCAAGCAGTTTCCGATGAACATGCCTGGCGGCTTTCCCCGGGGGATAGCCGGCATGCCGGACAAGGCCTTCGCCGAGGCGGGCCAAGCCTATCTCGATATGCTGCACAGCCGCTATCCGGGCTTCCGGCATGTCACCGACAAGATGCCGGGCAACTTCCTTCTGGTCGGCTTCCTTCACATGATGCTGCCGAAGGCGAAGATCGTGCACTGCGCGCGCGACGCGGCCGCCACGTGCCTGTCGATCTTCAAGGTGCATTTCCGCGGCGACAGCCACCGCTACGGCTACGATCTCGGCGAGCTCGCCGATTTCTATAACCTCTATACGGACATCATGGCGCATTGGCACAAGGTGCTGCCGGGCGTCGTGCACGATGTGCGCTATGAGGATTTCGTCACCGACCAGGAGGGGCAGACAAGGGCGCTGATGGCGCATCTCGGCCTGCCCTGGGACGACAAGGTGCTGTCTTTCCACGAAACCGACCGCCCCGTGCGGACGGCGTCCGCCGCGCAGGTGCGCCAGCCGATGTATCAAGGCTCGGTCGATCTGTGGAAGCGCTATGGCGATAGGCTGAAGCCGCTGCTCGATAGGCTGAATTAGCACACTGTTCTCCGGTTGGCCGAAGCCCTCTCAGCTTCGTCATCCACGGGCGGAGCAGCCGCGGAGCGGCGTCGCGAAGACCCGAGGATCCATGCCGTGACCTTTGTCGAAAGGTGCGGCGGAGCAGAATTCTTCAACCGTTTCAACGCCTTAACGTCACGGCATGGATCCTAGGGTCTGCGCGCGTCGCTTCGCTCCTTGCTCCGCCCTAGGATGACGAAGTGATGGCAATGCGCCTACAATTCGATGAATGGCTGGAAGCCGCCGAAGATCATGCGCTTGCCGTCGAACGGCATTGACGACCAGTCCATCTTCAAGCGTTCATCGGCCATCACCTTGGCCATGACAGCGTCGCGGCTCTGCCTGGATTCATAGACCACCCAGGCGAAGATGACGACTTCGTCGTCCTTCGCCTGCACGGCGCGCGGAAACGAGGTCAGCTCGCCGTAAGGCACGTCGTCGCCGACGCATTCGACATAGGCAAGGGCGCCGTGCTCCATCCACACGGCGCCGCCATTCTCGGCCATCTTCTTGTACGCATCGAGATTTGCCTTCGGCACGGCGAGCACGAAGCCATCGACATAGGACATGGTGAGCTCCTTTGCTGGTGAGGATCTTCCTTCTCCCCTTGTGGGAGAAGGTGGCTTGTCGCGAAGCGGCAAGACGGATGAGGGGTGTTCCAGCTTGGCGCCACGTACCCTTCACCCGGATTGCCAGCCGATTTGTGAAGGACAAATCGGGGCAATCCGACCTCTCCCACAAGGGGAGAGGTAGACGTCCAGCTCATTTCACCGGGGCGTTCATCGCCCAGGCGACGCCGAAGGGATCCTTCACCTGGCCCCAGCGGTCGCCCCAGAACATCACCTGCAGCGGCGTGACGACCTCGCAGCCGGCGTCCACCGCGCGCTGCCACCAAGTGTCGATATCGTCGCTGCCGAGATGGAGCTGAAGCACGTAGCCCTGCGCATTCTGATGTGGATGGCCGTGCTCGGGATAGGCGTCGCCCAGCATCAGCGTCGAGCCGTTGACATAGAGGTGGATATGCATGGTGCGGCCCTGGTCGTCCGGCGGATAGGCGAAGACCTCCTCGGCCCCGAAAGCCTTCTTGTAGAACTCGGCCGCCTTGATGGCGCCGTCGACCTGCAGATAGGGGGTCAGTCCGCCGAGCACCTTGGCGCGGGGTGGGGTCTGGTCGGTCATTTCGCGTGTTCCTCTTCGAGGGTTGATTTGGCCTTGCGATCAAAAGACGGACGAGGCGACCGCAATCCTACACGGGCGGCGGAATTTTTTGAGGCCGGACCCGGGCAGGCCAGGCAACCGGCGAAGCCGGGTGATGCTCGCGCTGCTTGACGGGTCCTTTCAGATGACCTTGGTCGAGAAGGTGGCCGTGCGGCGGCTGTCGCGCGTGTCGAGAATTTCCGGAAAGCCGATGTCCTTGCGCAGTTCGGCCGGCAGCGAAAGCAGCATGCGCTCGCTGCGGTAGCGGGCGCGCGCCTCCGCATATTGGGTGGCGATGCGGCCGATGGATGACAGAATCGACATGATGAACTCTCCCTGGTTGATGCCGGCACCATCGCGTCGGCATCCCAAGGACGCAGCGGCGATCGGCGATCCGACAGATCGCCTGATTTTTTTCTTGCGCCCGAAAGGCCGGCCCGTAGCGAGCCGGCCTTGCGATGGTCTCAGCACCCCGTTTCGGCGACTGAGCGGAAGAACGCTTCCGGACTGTCGACTTCGGTCAGGCGCCGCTTCTCGATCAGCCAGAAACGGTTGCCGACGGCGCGGATGAAGGAGCGGTCGTGCGAGGCGAGCAAACAGCTCGCCTGATGCTTGAGCAGTTCCTCCTCCAGTGCTTCCTGGCCGTCGATGTCGAGGTGGTTGGTCGGCTCGTCGAGGAGATAGAAATTGGGGTTGATGAGCCTGAGCACCAGCATCATCAGCCTAGACCGCTGCCCGCCCGACAAAGCGGCGATCTTCTTCTCCTGCATCTCGATGGCGACGCCGGCGCCGGCAAGAAGCGAACGCGCGCGCTGCTCGCCGACCTCGAAGCGGCGTGAGACCATCGCCAGCGGCGTGTCGTCGCCGCCGATACCCGACAGCGCTTGGTCGCTGTAGC